>NZ_JAWOTD010000007.1:0-251947 GCF_033338715.1 Vibrio sp. Vb1337
GATCACTCAAGAAGAAAAAGTGGATCAAGTGCGGAGAGTCACACTTGATTGTCAATGGGGGACTGGTGAACGGTTACATTATTACTATCAATTGAAAAGGCTTGATCTAAGCCCAATAGCGGAAGTAAATAAAGAGGGAAAAACCTCTTTTTTAAGGTACACAGATCCCATCTTAGTTAAGTACTAAAAATATGTTGAAAAATCGCATAAATAGTATGCACATCAGTAAAATGACTGCTTAAGTAAGTTTACATTCTGTTGTCGTGACTGATAGAGATACTGGCAAAAGAGCAAAAGAAAAGCCTCAATCTTGAGGCTTCTGGATAAGATAGGTTATGGCTGAAGGAAGTTTTGAGTGAAATCGAGCGCCTCTTTAGAAAGTTTTTTTTCGTTGGGCAATGTGCTTGCCTGGTCTTCTGCTGTTACCGTTGTCATGTTAGGCTGAAAATCTAGTGTTGATGTATCCTCCCAAGCTTCGGAGGCGTCTTTATTCTCATCATTCAACACCGCATTGAGCTCCTCTTCCGCAGGAAAATACGCTTCGCGTTTGTACACTTTGTTCAGGGCTCGAATAATAGAGTGCTTTCTCACCATTCCTGAGGCCAGCTTTCTTTGCAACGGCTTCGCTATGGACTGCAATCCAACGACAACATCAACACCAATATTGGTCGCCACTTCATCACGCAACGTACGCGCAGGTTGGTAGCCCATATTGGCAGCAAGAAACAGCCAAACGTAAGCAATTGCATTACCCGTTTTACCTTTATCCTTCCACGCTTCGCCAGCATGATACATCGCTTTAGCACTGCCACCTTCCGCGGCCCGTTCTAGCCAGTAGCAACCTTTAACCATGCTTTTTTCTGTACCAATGCCATTTAGGTAACATAAGCCGACTTGGATCTTGCCATCTGCACTGTCTTTTTCCGCCGCTTTCATAAACCAGTAAAGCGCATCTGCACTGCGTCCTGCACAATTGTCTGGTGAAAGCTGCCATTCCCCCATATAAATCATGGCATCAATGCAGCCTTCTTCGGCGGCAGTTTCAATCAGTTGGTTACCTTTTGGGATATTTTTTTCAGTTCCTCGGCCAAAGACCAAGGCCTTGCCCGTCGAAAATTTCGCTTCGGTATCTCCTTCCATTCCCGCAATTGCGGTACGCCAGAAGTTTGCCTGCTCTTTTAAAATCACATCTTCGCGCATGCGTTCACTTAAGCGAACAATGCCGTACATCCCCGTCACATTGTCCAGTTTAGCGGCTTTATCATACCAATACAGCGCTTGACGAATGTTGTCCTTTTCGGCTTCTTTCGCTAGAAATAAAATGGTGGGGATATGCCCGGTTTCTGCTTTGAACTCTCGCTCTTTACGCTCTTGCTCTCGCGCTTTATGCATCGCCTTTCGATAAGCGGCTTCGCGAGCTTTCCTCTCTGCCTCGAGTCTCTGTTTCCGCATCGACAACGAGATCATCCACACAAATATCAGGACGAGTGAAAGGCCAGTTGCCGCAATGGCAATGCCCATACTACTCATAAATAGCCTCTTTTGGTTTCAGGGCCCAATTCAACTCCCTTTCAGGGAAATCTTATGATTACGCGCCGACGTAACGCCGACTACCTTCATTATATAACGACCACTTAGCGAAAATCTGAAGCTTGCGAAGACTTAATGGCGGTATTTTATTCAACATCACTGCAACTTATTTTTAGAAGAAAAATATAGCCCTCATTTTTATAGAACTTAATCACGGTTTTGGGGCTGAGACATTCTCATCCCCTATCATCCCCCCTTACTCATCCCATAAAAATTTACATTTTAATGATGTGCAGAATCTCTCACTATGCGCCTGTTTTATTATTTAATTTGTGAACAAAATCGACTGTGACAGAAAATTTGCACCTGTAAAAAACTTAACAGCCTGCTCTCACATTTTGCTGATGATTCAGTGTATTAGCATCTAATTGAACATTTCCTTTTTTGGCATCTGCCTTTCTAGCGTGTGCAAAACCTTCTTGATGATTGAGTCAGCGAAGGCAGCGCGCAGCTCAATATCAATTCAATAACAATGGATTTGTAAACGTGGACAATAAGACATTTAAATTATCAACAATTGCCAAAACCGTACTGCCTTTGATTTCCGTCGCGGTAATCAGCGGTTGTGGTAGTGATAGCACGAACGAAGATACGACGAACCCTGGCTCAGGCTTGTACCCTGCGGGAGAGAACGAAGTCGTCATTTATTACAAACGTGACGTAGCATCAGCTTCAACAGCAAGCGACTACGAAGGTTGGGGCTTGCACCTATGGAACGGTGAGGGCTGTACCAGCACAGATTTAGACGCAATGGGCATTCCGGGAACAGGAACGGATTGGTCTGCGCCACACCCATTCGATGGCATCAACGACACCTACGGTGCTTACTACGTACTGAAAATAAACCCTGACGCCTCTGACCCACACGAATGCATGAACTTCATTCTGCACAAAGGTGATGAGAAAGCGTTTGGCAGCGCAAACTCAAAAGTAGAGTTGACGAAAATCGGCGAATCGAAAGGTTTGTTTGGCTTCCACGGCAGCAGTGAACTTTACTACGAGCCAATAGAAGAGCGCCCTGTTGATATTGATGGTCAAAAAGCCCATTGGTTAGACGCCAACACCATTGCATGGGAAGCGGCGACCAGTGCGGATTCCATGAAGCTGTTCTACAGCCTTAGCAATGACATCAAAATGGATGAAGATAAGCAAATCTCTGGCGGTACAGCAGTTGAGCTGACAAAAGCTGGTGAGTTGTCTGATGGTCTGAAATCACGCTTCCGTCACCTTGCTAGCCTTCAAGCTGCGGGTATCGATGTCGATGACGCGACCTTGCGTACGATCCTGAAGTCACAAATCGTTATGGTGGCTTACAACGCAAATGGTGACGTCATTTCTGCAACTGAAGTGCAAAAACCGGGCGTTTTGGATGCAGTGTTTGCCGATTCCAAGGCAGGTAACGCGATCGGTCAAGAACTCGGTGCGATTGTGGAAGGCGGTGCCGCAACCTTCAAACTATGGGCACCAACTGCCCAAGATGTTGCTCTGATAATCTACGATGAAAACTTAGCAGAAGAAGCGACCGTTGCCATGACGGAAGACCCAGCAACAGGTATCTGGGTTTCTGAGGCACAAAGCAACGTTGTCAACAAATATTATCGCTACCAAGTTAAGGTATACCACCCAACAACTGGCGTCGTTGAAACGCGTTTGGTAACAGACCCATATTCAATGAGCTTGTCTAAGAACTCACGATACTCGCAAGTGGTTGATTTAGATGATCCAAGCTTAATGCCTCAAGATTGGAAAAACTACGCACGCCCAACGGTTAAAAAAGACGAAGACCACGTCCTTTACGAGTCACACATTCGCGATTTCAGCTTTAACGACAGCAAAGGCACACCAAGTCTTGATGGCAAATATCTGGCGCTTACAGAACCTGAGCGTGAGTCTGTATCTCACTTACAAGCCCTAAAAGATGCTGGCCTAACAACGCTACATATCCTGCCAGCATTTGATATTGCAACCGTGGATGAAGACGCTGACAAGCGAGTCGATATCACCGACACCGTGGGTAAACTTTGTGGCATCAAGCCAGAAGCCTCCATTTGTGAGACCGAAGATGACGGCAAAGTGATTGAAGAGGTATTAAATAGCTACGACCCAACAACGGGCAAAGCACAAGCGTTGATGAACGATCTTCGCATGCTAGACAGCTTCAACTGGGGTTACGACCCTTACCACTACACCGTGCCAGAAGGCAGTTATGCGACCGATCCTAACGGGTCTAAGCGTATTCTTGAGTTCCGCGAAATGGTTCAAGCGACGCATAAAATGGATCTGAAACTGGTCATGGACGTCGTGTACAACCACACAAATGCATCTGGTGTGAACGAAAAATCAGTACTGGATAAGATTGTCCCTGGGTACTACCACCGCCTAAACGTCAACACTGGCGGCGTCGAAAACTCAACCTGTTGTGATAACACCGCAACCGAGAACTTGATGATGGGTAAACTGATGGTTGACTCATTGATGGTATGGGCGGATGACTATAAAGTCGATGGTTTCCGTTTTGACCTTATGGGCCACCAGCCGAAAGATGTGATGGTTTACGCACTTGAAAAAGTCCGTGAAATTGACCCGAATACCTTGTTCTACGGCGAAGGTTGGGACTTTGGTGAAGTCGCGCAAAACGCTCGCTTCGATCAGGCGACACAAGTCAACATGGCAGGGACAGAAATCGGTACTTTCTCTGATCGTCTGCGTGACGCAGTTCGTGGCGGAAGCCCGTTTGATGGCGGTGTAGATTCTGAAGGTAAGCACCCACTTCGCTTTAACCAAGGCTTCGGTAACGCAGCTTATCCTAACGAAGAAACCAAAACTGACGCCGAATCGGTGAATGGTCGTTTACACAACCAAGATCTGGTTCGTCTAGGTATGGCTGGTAACTTGGCTGACTACATCCTTCTTGATTACAAAGGCGAAACCAAGCTGGGTAAGAACGTTGATTACAATGGTGCGCCTGCAGGCTACACAAAAGTGCCATCAGAGAACATCTCTTACGTGTCTAAGCACGACAACCAAACATTGTGGGATAACAACGCCTACAAGATTGCGACAGGCACTTCATCTGCCGAGCGTGCACGTATGCAGTCTGTGTCCCTATCAACGGTGATGCTTGGTCAAGGCATTCCATTCATCCACATGGGTTCTGAGCTATTGCGCTCTAAATCTATGCAGCGCGACTCGTACGATTCTGGTGACTGGTTCAACCGTGTATTCTTCGACGGAAGCGACAATAACTGGAACGTTGGTCTACCACGTGAAGACAAAGACGGTGCAAACTGGGAGCTGATCAAAACCATCGTTGGTGACAGCACGGCGAAACCAGATTCAACCGACATCGAGCTGACTAAGCAACAATTCCTAGAGCTACTAAAAATCCGTAGCACAAGCGAACTGTTCCGCCTAGATACCGCGCAAGAAGTGATGAACCGTGTTGACTTCCGCAACGTAGGGAAAGACCAAATGGAAGGCTTGATTGTGATGTCTATCGACGATGGTACATCAGCAGGTGCCGATTTAGATTCGAACTACGATGCTATCGTGGCGGTTGTGAACTCAACATCAACTGAGAAATCTTTCAAAGTTGCCGGCGCAACTGGTTTCGAGTTACATGAAGTTCAACAAAACTCTGCGGATGACATCGTGAAAGGTGCAAGCTTCACCAATGAAACGTTCACAGTACCAGCACTGACAACAGCGGTATTCGTGCAGCCACAAAACAGCGCGCAAGGTGCTGGCCTGCCAGTAAACACGGATAACAAAGACGTATCGAGTATTCCTCCTTACGGCGAAACCGTTGTTTACGTGAAAGGCACGATGAACGAGTGGTCTGATAGCAGTGATTGGGCGATGACCTTTATTGGCAACGGTATGTACTCTGTAACTGGCGTTCTTGAAGCTGGTGAACACGAGTTCAAATTCGCGGACTCTGGTTGGGCAAATCCAAACATCGGTTGTGATGCTGCGAATATAGCTTCTGGTTCACTAGACTTAGGTTCAGAAGGTAACTGTAAGCTGTCTGTTGCTGAAACAGGTAAGTACAACTTCACTCTGAACGCGCTGCATGTTCAAGATGAAAGCGTAGAAAAACCGGTCGTGTCAGTGACCAAGTCAGCAGATGCACCAACATTCGGTGAAACAGCACTTTACTTACGTGGCACTATCACTACATGGGATGCTCCAGCACAAGACTCAACAGCGAAGTTCAGCTATGTTGCAAATGACGTTTATTCGCTAGACATTACCCTAGCGGCGGGCAACTACGAGATGAAAGTTGCGAGCGCAGACTGGGCAGAAGACACCAACTTCGGTGGTGAAGGCAGTGTTGAGCTTGGTAAAGCGCTGACGATGGAAGCCGGTGGCGGTAGCGCAAACCTAAAAATTGCGATTGCAGAAGCAGGAAACTACAACTTCCACTTCAATGCGGCTGACAAGTCGGCGCCAATCGTGACGGTAACGAAAAACTAGTTTCATTTAAAAACATCCGTAATGAAAAAGGGGAAGCATCACGCTTCCCCTTTGTTTTGTTGGCGTCACTAAATGGTGGATACCAAAATCAAAAAGGTGTTAGTTTCCCCAAATCTGTTCAACAAACTCAGGATGATCAATGAATGGATTACGATTGCCCTGAAAATCAAACACTTGTTGATTGCGGTTTCGTTCTTTTTCACTAACAGGATCATTTTTGTGCCAACGTTTCAGCATGTTTAACATCCAAGGTTCAAAAACCGTTGAACTTGAACCATCAAGGACAGCATCCGCATTGCTTGAATTGCCTTCCCAGTTACCTACAATATTTTCATAGCGGGTTGCCATGTAGAAATAGGCACGAGCAAAATCGCCTTTAAACTCATCGATCGGCTCAAACACCGTACCGGAGTAGCCCAGACTAGTGCTTGCTTGGCCAAGTTTAGAGCCATTACTAGACACGTAGGTCGCGGTGCCCACTTCACCAAATGGCCAATTACTGCGCTTCGCGTTTACATAACCATCAGTTGCAAACAAGTGATGACCGTCTGAGTTCATCGGCTCAACCTTACCGCCAAACCAGCTTTTCGGAAAAGAGTGCTCACGGTTGTAGCAATCCCCTTCCGTTTTGTATTGGCCACATTGGTCTGTGACTTTGGTAAAGCTTACTGTATCGCTAGCAGATGGCTTTTCAGAGTACATATCGAGAATAGAGCCATCATTTTCATAATAACGATCAATATCGGCATCTTTTACCAAGGTCCAGACCGCAGAATAGCCTCGGCTGGAGTGATTATTGATAATGTTAAACAACGCTGTTTTTAGAGCGTATCCCGTCTTACCAGATGCCGCTTGATAGTAACCATCAACCACTGGTGGGGTCGTCGTTGTGTCACCTAAGTTAAAATCGGTGGTTTCACTTTTCGAGAATTCAGCGCCAGAAGCAAGAGTCTTATCTCCCTCAGTCAGAATGTACGACCCCGCGCCACTGCCACAACAAATGCCGTCACCATACTCGTCTTGAATCGTGAATTGGTAATTACCGTCAGCTAAGCACATGCTCTTTTCAATGGTGGTTGCTGACTCATATCCCTGACCAGAAAACAGTACTTCGGCTTGGTTGTTTTTTAACGTCCAGCTGGTTTCTGAACCATAGTTATCGGTTGTGAGAGTCAAGACCACTTGGTGATCACTACAACTTTCTACAGGAGGTTGTGTACTCGTCTCAGTCGGTTGAAAATTATCGACGTAGACAACTTCTGAGCCATCAAAACTGGCTTCATCGTAAAAACGCAAACCGACGTTGATGGTCTTGTTCGAGCTCGCTGTGTAGTTGTGCGCGAGCTCTTGCCACTGGTTTATCTGTTGTGGGTTCGAGTAATTGTGATAACCATCAACCACCAGACGTGCTTTTACATTTCCTTCGGTATGATAAACCGAGACAGAAAACGGATAGGTTTTCCCTTGCTCCACATTAATGGTTTGCAAAAAGTCGGTGTTGCTTTGGGTACCTGTATTCACGACGACCTGGGCAGCCAGACCACCCGATTTGATTTGCTCGCTGCTTGGCGACACTGTAATGCCCGCGTCAATCTCTGACCACTGCGTAGGTACATTGCCATTCCACTGTTCAAAGTCACCGTTGATAATTTGGCTATATGCAAACGGAGAGCTAACAGCAGCAAGGAGACAGAGGGAGTTCGTTATGGATTTCATTATACTTTTCCATTAGTTATATAAATCCCAGACACGATAAACATATTAGTGGGGCATAAATAATCCTTCAGTCACATTTTTACGTTGCACAAGTGTTAATTTACTTTTTAATGTGCAGCTTATCTCACAAATATCCATCTGCTGAAAACAAACGCCAATACAAAAAGCGAAGCAACTTGTTGGCTACATCGTCGTAAAACCATTAAGGGAAAAGTAAAACAGACAGAAAAAAGCCAAGTGTGCGCCTATGGGGGTCAGCAACAACACTTGGCTTGTTTATAAGAAAGCTTGTGGTCAGCTCAACTGGTGAGCATCAATTCTGGATAATTCCTTAAGGTTTTACCGCAAAGAATCGTCCTTGTAGTGGCGACATCAGAATCTGATATTGACCATTACTCGGAGTAATTTTTTCATTCGTGAGCAAATCCACCAACTCACCAGTACCAACACTCTCCTGAGTAAGAGTGACGCTTCTAGCGCTCTCTAAGGTATTTAGCGCAAACAAGACTTTGTCCGAACCAGATTGTTTCAAGTCCACATAACTGCCGTTACTCGCAACTAAATTCGTGCGTGACCCTTGATAAAGTGCAGGATGCGCATCGCGCATTGTCATCAGCGATGTCACATAAGATTTGAGATCGGCTTGGTTTGCATCAAGCGTCGCCGTCACGCCTTCAATTTTCGCACTGCTGCGCGCAACGTGATCATCGCACAAACCTTGAATGGCACAGGTGCTGTTGTCTTCTTTTGCGGCAAAACCATCCACTTGATCCCCGATTTCATCACCGTAGTACAACGTGATTGGCCCGGTGTACGCCGCTTGGAAAGCAAATGCAGCTTTATGGCGTAACCAATATTCTACATCATTCACATCCGCTAAATTTCCGCGCTGTAACAAGTCACCAAAGCGCACTAAATCATGGTTGCCGATCATCAAATTCGGCTGCGCATGTGTTGGATATTGGTTGTGTGTGCTGTAGCCGTTGTCTAACCAATCCGCACCGCGACCACCCACGCCACTCTCATTCACGGCCAAAGTTTCAACGATGCTATATCGCATAGGAAAATCAAATGCAGAGCACAATGCTGGATCGCTGTTCGATCCATACGCCTCATTCGCGATTTCAGACTCCCCTTTCCAAATCTCTGCCACCATGTAACCCAACGGATTCACTTGTTCGCCTTTGCTATTGGTGTACGTCACACTTTGTGAGGCTTCATCGACGGCTTTACGAAGTTGTGTCCAAGCGTCTGTCGGAACTTGATAGGCTTGATCTAAACGCCAGCCGTCAATCTTCAGTTCTTTGATCCAATACGTTGCCACTTCTTTGTAGAAATCGAGACTGGCTGGGTAATCAACGGGGTTGCTCGATCCCGATGGCAACAAACCGGAGGGAGATGGTTTGATCAAACCATTCTTATGGTGGCCAAATACGCCATCAAAAAACACGTACAAACCGCGTTTGTGTGCTTCATCGACCAAGGTTCTCGCCGTTTCTAAATCACCAAAACGTGGATCAATGGTGAAGTAATCCGTAGCAAAGTAGCCCGTGGCATCCAGACGATCGGCCCAGTGTTCTTGGCCCGCTATCGCTTCCGATTCAAAAACTGGCGTCAACCAAATCGCGTTCATCCCTAAATCTTGGATGTAATCGAGTGAATCAATCACTCCTTGCAAATCGCCGTTATGATGGCTGGTGCCATAACCTGTACCGTGACCAATGCTCGCATCACCATCTACAAAACTCTCTACCATGATTTGATAAGTACGAAGTTGGTTACTTTGCGCCATGACATTGGCTTGGCAAGCATAACTGGTATCCGGTAGCGGAGTGCTACTATTAGTGTCGCCACCACCAGAAGAATTACACGCAGATAAAGCACCAATCACACTTAACGCAAGCAACGATCGAGACAGGCGATGGTTACGTAGGATATTACGCATTTTATTCTCCCTAACTTACTCAAATAAACTACGGAAATTTGAGTAATAAAATTAACCCCGACATGTGTTTCATGCAGGGGTTAATAAATAAAAATAGATTTTAAATAATTGAATGGAATATTATTGGCACTTATTTACCATGACATGAACAGGTTTGCCTTTTCCTTCAAACTGAAGACTCCATACATATTTACCATCTTCTTTAATATCAACCGAAGTATCCGTACCGTAACCACCAAATGTTAATGGTGTTAATTCACCAACGTTCATTCGATTACCTTTTGCGGTAAATTGTGGGAACCATAATTCGGTCGCATACTGCATTTTGTAGGAGCCTACTTTTTCTTGAACCACGGCTTGGTAGAAATTATTCCCTTTGTAGGTGTATTGACGCTGAGGCACGTGTTTCCAATCGGAATCCGCAAAAGTACCCACCACAAATAGTGGTTTAGAAATAGGTCCTTTCGCCGTGCTGTCTGGGTTGTCACACGCTTTCATGAAAGCAACCACTTCGTCTTGAGACATATTAACAACTGGCTCTGTGGCCGCTTCAGGTTCTGCCGTCGATTGACAACCTACTAAGGCAACAAGTAGGGCAGCAGCAAGAGAGGTCTTCATCATGTTCATTTCACGTAATTCCTTTTTAGTATATCCAAAGCAAAATAAACTCAACGGTTAAAAGAAATATTAATCGTTATTAAAATGGAAATATCAAACGCCAAATAAATATCGTCAGATTGCGAATTTAAATCACTTCGAGAAGTTTGTTTATTTCCTAAGTACAAAAAATAAGTTAGGAACTGCCATTAATTATTGATCCAACCTATATAAAAAACAAAGTAATAAAAATAATTATGTGAATAAGGTAACTCTATGTAGGGGTATTTTTATTGGTTTATTTTCTATGAAAAAGGTCAGCATTTCGCTGACCTTTTTTATCTGATTATTTTCTATTTACGGCTTTCACAAACACTTGTTGTGCACCTTCGATACCCAGCTCTTTTGCTTCATCAAGCAAAGTGAGCGCTTTCGGAATATCATTCGCTGCGACTGCTGCTTCAATTGAGCTGTAGTAGTAGCTAGTAAGGTCCGTACCTTGGGGAATGTTGTCGTTTTTCGCAACAATCTTAGTATTCACAATATCATTCGCGGATACCGAAAAGCGGAACTGACCGAGTGGGCTATGTTTCGCTAGAGGGTCTGCAATATCTGGCGGCTGAGTGTGGCGCGCCATGGCGAAGGCTTTTGCAGGGTGTAAAACTTGTGTACTTCCTTTTAGATCGGCGGAAGTCGTGTAAACCAACACATGCAGATCGTTACCTGTCATGTCTGGAATCACATTGAGATCAAGTACGAATTTATCGTTGTCCAACAGTTTTGCTGGTTCGTACTTAAACTTTGAAAAATCTGCTTGGTAAATGGTTTCTCCTGCCGAGTTCATCACTGCGACATTAGGAGCATAAAATTGAAGTTCTTTACTTACGAATGTCTCTAATTTGATATCGAGACTGCCACGGTTACCTGGAAGAGCAAACGCTGCAATAGCGCCAGCACTGTTACCATCCAACAACATTTGGCTTTTATCAGTCAAAGCGAATTCAGTAACCACAGGCACGTTAAGCGGTACCCATTGAATATCACCCGATTGCGTGATCACTTGTTGCTGACCTTTTGGACTCATCTCTACTTGTTCTACAGACGCACAACCAGTAGCCAACATGCCCAGCAGTACGGGAGCAAGCCATTTTTTCATTACTGTCTACCTCGACTCTTTATTGTTTTTTAAATAAATACAGCCAGATAAGTTCTGGCTGTATCATTCTAGGACAATTTAGGACTTAGTGGTTAGATGATTACCACCAAGCTTCAGCTTGTACACCGAACTGGAACGTATCGTCTGAACGACCGTTGTCAAATGTGTTTGAGTTGTCTTCTTTGTCAGCCGTTAGGTAAGAAGCGTAAACACGGATTTCAGGACGAGCCCAGAAGCTAGAGCCAGCAGACCATGCTTGAGCAACAGTTAGCTTACCGTATTTGTTTTCTTCGCCGTCGTTATCGTCGATAGCGTAACCAGCTTCGAAGATAGTTTTGTGGTTGTCATCCCATTTGTACATTGGACGAACAACAACAGACATTGTTTCCCACTTGTCTTGGCCAGCCCACATGTCTTCACCAACACCGTACACTAACTGGTGACCCATTTCCCAGCTGTCGCCCATGCCGATTACACCCCAGTTGATTAGGCGGTAACCAGATGCACCGTTGTCAGCTTCTGCGCCGTACCAGCTACCGTCGCCGTAGAATGCCATTGTTTTTGAGTAACCTTCAGTACCGTACTGAAGCACTGTTTTGTTGAAACCAGCGTCTAGACCTTGAGTCAATTCTGCTGTGAACATTACGCCGTTTTTCGCATCTTTAGTGCCGTTTGGCGCAGCGTCAGTTTCGTTAAGAATTGCGTAGTTCAAGCCCATTTCTAGAGAGCCGTTGTCCCATAGAGGAAGACCTGCGTAACGTACGTCTAGAGTGTTTACGTTTGTTGCGCCGCCATCGTTGCCTGGGTCTGCGATATCGCCGCGGTCGTTACGAACCCAAGCGAAAGAAACTTTACCAGGACCAGCTTCGATACCTTCAACACCAGCGCCCGCGCCAGAGATGTTCCAGTAGTAGAAGTCAGAGATATGAATGTCGTGACGTTGGTAGTAGCGTTTACCTGCCCAAAGCGTTGCTTCAGGAGCAAAGTTTAGTAGGCCTTTAGCTTGAACGTTGAACTGACGTAGTGCGAATTGTGCATCGTCTACACATTTCACTTCGCCGTTATCCAAACCACAGTTAGCAGAAGTGCTTTCCCAGTCGTTTGAACCGTTAGAAGTCATTGCAACCATAGAGTCTACGTAGAACGTTTTGCCGTTGTTGTTGTAAACTTCTTTACCTAGTTGAATCTCGCCGTAGATATCGCTTTCATTACCTAGACGACCGATCTTGTTCTTTTCGAATGTTAATTGTTGACCACCGTCAGCGTTCACGCCAACGCCAGCACGCATGTAACCGTGGAAATCCACTGCGAATGCAGAACCAGCAGCTAAAGTTGCAGCTACAGCAGCAGCAATTGCACTTACTTTTTTCATTCTTAACTCCATTAAGGGTATTTATAATTCTGTCTTCCCTGCTCACTCTTTTAGGTGAATATAGGCAGTAAAAACACACCTAAAGAAAGAGAGGTAAGATGGGAACGAATCCCCGTTTGTTTCAACAGTTGTGAGATTACCCGAGGCGTACAAGGATGACTTCCTCCGCCCTAAACTAATTTAAGGGGGATGAGAAGGGAGTAGAAAATTTACCGAATGGTGTTTTTTCGAGTCAGATCACCAATCTAGGGAGGAATTAGTAAGTTTGTTCGGTTTTGAGCCGCTACAAAGTGATAGCCATTTCATATTTTTGACTCTAAGCCGTCACATAAAGTAATTAAATTACACGAATATTTTTATATTTAGGGTGGTTGACCTTAGTAAGACAAAGTTTTTAACTTATAGTTTCCTAAAGGTAGCAATAAATATTAAATAAAGTATCTCCGATGACACGACTTCTCTCTCGCCCCTACCCCCTGGGCGCAACATTGAATAAAGAAGGCTGTAACTTCTCTATTCATGCTCCAGGCTCAAAAGACATTCAACTGGCATTGTTTGCAGACGATGGCAGCTACGAGCTTCACGGTTTACCGAATGAATACGCTGGCATACGTCATACTTTTATTCCAGATATTAAGCCGGGGCAAAAATACGGTTACCTTGTCTCCCACAAGGAAGAGCCACTGTTAATTTCTGATCCGTACGCAAAATCAATAGATAAAGCCCTCCACTATCACCCTCCGTACTCTCCAGCCAAAAGTTTCGATATGCCGAAGTGCGTCGTTATCGAAGATGATTTTGACTGGCAAAACACGGATCACCCGCGTATACCCAGAGAAGAGATGGTGTTGTTTGAGACGCACGTCAAAGGGCTTACCCAACGCCACCCTGAGGTTGAGGACAAGCTGAAGGGGCGCTATTTAGGTCTTGCATCACCTGAAATGCTGGCCTTTTACAAACAGCAAAACATCAACACGCTGCAATTGCTACCTGTCGCAGCATGCATGCATGAGCCTCACCTACTAGAGATGGAAAAGGTCAATTATTGGGGATACAACCCTTATCTCTTTATGGTGCCCGATCCGCGCTACGCAGAACAAGACGCCGTTACGGAATTAAAAACAACAATTCGCGAATTGCATAAAAACGGCATCGAAGTGATTCTCGACGTGGTTTACAACCACACTGCTGAAGGTGGTGAAGGGCCTACAATTTTCAACCTGAAAGCCCTCGACTCCTGTTTTTACATCAAACATGGCAACCACTTCGCCAATTACACTGGCTGCGGAAATACAGTGGATCTCACCTACCAACCAGCCTTAAACCTTGTGATGGATACATTGCGCTACTGGGTTAGCGAATTTAAAGTCGATGGCTTCCGTTTTGACTTGGCTGCAACGTTAGGTCGACAGGGCGATGATTACAACCCAGAAGCAGCTTTCTTTAAAGCCGTTGCGCAAGACCCAATTTTGCGTGAAACCAAATTGATTGCCGAACCTTGGGATATTGGTCCAAATGGCTACCAAGTGGGTAACTTTCCATTTGGTTGGAACGAATGTAATGACAAACTGCGTGATATTTCCCGCAGTTTTTGGCGCGGTGATCAAGGCTATTTAAAAGAGTTTGCCACTCGATTAATGGGCTCTCGTGACATTTACAGTGCAGCGAACTGGCCATACAAACTCACCGTAAATTACATCACGTATCACGATGGCTTCACACTGCAAGATTTAGTGTCTTACAAGCACAAACACAATGAAGCTAATGGCGAAGAAAATCGCGACGGTCACGGTGACAATCGTTCAGAAAACTACGGTGTCGAAGGCGAGACAGAAAATCTGATGATCATCGCCACGCGTGAGAAGCAAAAACGCAATCTTATTGCTAGCTTGCTGTTTGCTTTTGGAATCCCACACATCCTCACTGCTGACGTGCTGTCTCACACCCAAGGCGGTAACAATAATGCCTATTGCCAAGATAACGAAACCAGTTGGCTGAACTGGGAAGAGACAGAACGTAAGCAACATTTCAAAGCATGGATGTCACAAATGGTCGCCAACCGAAATCAATACATGGTGCCATTTATCCGAGCTTTCAGTGGCGAGAATCGCAATAACAACCGTATTTTCTGGCGCCGTACAGACGGTCGCTTAATGGAGCACGATGATTGGAACCGTTTAAGCTCTGTCGCACTTCACCTTGGTATCGGTAAAGAAGGACAAGAGCTGGTTTACCTCATCAACCAAACTAACGCCACAGCGCGCTTTAAGCTCCCCAATGAGCGAAAGCAAGAATGGGTGACGATCTGTGATACAAACGTACGTAACCTCAACCCAGGACATGCTGAAGGCGAAGTCTTGCTGTCACCCACCTCGATGGTGATTTTGCACTATCAACCAAACCAAAGCACACCAAAAGGTGAGCAAACGCATAGCTAAGTTATAAACGTTCCAAAAAAGAAAAGCCGATGCATCTCAGTGCTTCGGCTTTTTTGTTGGTTAGATTTGCCTAACTCATTATTCGCAAGGTGGCGCTAGGTGAATCAAAGCTAACCCACCCAGTGACGTTTCGCGGTATTTCTTGTTCATGTCTTTGCCCGTTTGGTACATGGTTTCAATCACTTTATCCAACGAGATCAAACATTTACTATTACGCTTTAATGCCATGCGAGAAGCATTGATCGCTTTCATTGCGCCCATTGCATTACGCTCAATACACGGAACTTGCACTAAGCCCCCAATTGGGTCACAAGTCATGCCTAGTGAGTGCTCCATGGCAATCTCGGCCGCAATACAAATTTGCTCATTGCTACCACCACGCAGCGCCGTCAAGCCAGCTGCCGCCATGGAAGAAGACACGCCAACTTCGCCCTGACAACCCACTTCGGCACCCGAGATAGACGCATTAGTTTTGTACAAAATGCCAATCGCACCGGATACAGCAAGGAAGTCTTTAAGCTGTTTAGTATCGAGCTCTTTGATGAAGCGATGGTAGTACATCAATACCGCTGGAATCACACCCGCCGCACCATTGGTTGGCGACGTTACGACTTGTCCACCAGCCGCGTTTTCTTCACTCACAGCAAAAGCAAACAGGTTAATCCAATCCATGATTTCCATTGGATCGTGTTCAATTGCTGCATTTGCTTCAAGCTTCTTCAGCAAGTTAGGCGCACGGCGGGTCACATTCAAGCCGCCATCCAAGATACCTTCTGTCTCGAAACCGCGCTCCATGCAACGCGTCATCACACGCCAGATCTGTTCGGCACGTTGATTGATGGCTTCCATATCCTGAAACGCTTGTTCGTTTTTCAGAATCATGCCGCCAAGGCTCATGCCATTCTTCTCTGCCTGTGCCAACATTTCGTCTGCACTGGAGAATGGAAACTCAACTTCTACGGGAGCAGTCGCACTGCCATTTTGCAGTTCATCCGCCGTTGCGATGAAACCACCACCGATAGAGTAGTAAGTTTCAAACCCAACCTGATTGCCGTGCGTATCTAAGGCAGTAATCGTCATGCCATTCTCATGCAGAGGAAGGTTCTCTTCATGGAACAACATGTCCGTTTTGTAGTTGAATTCGATTTCATGACGGCCATCGACAGACATCATGCCCTCTTCAATCGCCTTGCGCATCGCTTTGTTCGCAGAAGCGATTTTGATGGTATCTGGTTTGTTACCCAACAGACCCAAAATCGTTGCACGGTCTGTATGGTGACCAATCCCCGTTAACGAGAGTGAGCCATATAAATCGACTTGAATACGAACCACTTTTGCCAAGTTCGATTCAATCAAACGAGTGAAGTGGTAACCCGCGATCATTGGACCATTGGTGTGAGAGCTAGAAGGGCCCACACCAATCTTGTAAATATCAAAGATGGACAGCATAAACTTACCTATTACGACAATGCAGCATAAAGCCAATCAGGGAGAACCATACAAGCAGCGATGGTCGCCACAGCGAACACCAACAATCCGTAATGGCTTGCGGTTGGCTTTGCAAAAAGATGTTTTTGATTATTGATAAAGATTTGTTGCTCGGCAGTCACCGCGCCCCAACGACGACTCACTAACACACCAAACAAAAGGAAGACGAACGTACCAATTGGCGCGAACCACGGCCAAGCCACGTCGAGATACATCGCAGTAAATACCGCAATCACACTCATGATACTGCCAACGATCACGCCTTTCTCATTGGCTTTCGCCCAGAATAAACCAAGCACGAATGAACCCAATCGGATACCAACGAAGATAGAAGTCAGGCTAGCGATGGTTTTGAGTACCGATTCATTCGATACCGCTAGAAGAGCTGGCACTACCACCATGGCCGCAGCGAGCAAACTCATCTTTCTCGCGACTTTTTCGTAGTGCTCATCATCGGCACTTTTGCGAACGAAACGCTTGTAGATATCGAACGTTGCGACGGTCGCCATTGAGTTGTAGGTCGAATCCAGCGTCGACATTGCGGCGGCCGCCAATGCGGAAATGATCAAACCAACGACGATTGGGTTAGTGTGGTTGAAGACGAAATCCAAAATCACTTCATTGCTGTTTTCAAACGATTGATCTTGATAGAAAACACTTAGAAGAACACCGAGTACCGCGAAGAACAAGTACACGAAAAACGCACCGTAACCACACAACAGCATCGATTTCTGCGCGGTCTTTTCACATCTCGTCGCTAACGTGCGTTGGATGATCAATTGGTTGGTGCCGTACACACTCAAATGCAAAAAGCTCACAGCAACCACGCCAGCCCAGAGTGTGGTATCTACACCCAAATCAAAGTCTAAGTTGATGATATTCAGGTGATCACGAGAAAGGTAATCTGCCGCATTAATCTCTGTCATTAGAATGGCAAAAATAGCGATGCTGCCCGCAACCAATACTGCAGATTGCAACATATCGGTCCAGATAACCGTGGAAATCCCGCCCGCATAGGTATAGCAAGCGGTGAAAATACTGATGTAGATAATGGCTTCAGAAATACTGATAGGCAGAACTTGCACTAAGATCAGCGCCACGGCATACAAAATCACACCCGCTGAGATACATTGAACCACAATGAACACAATCGAGTTGATGGTTCTTGCATACACCCCAAAGCGGTGCTCAAGGTATTCATAAATCGAAGTCAGACCCAGCTTATAGAAAACAGGCACAAAGAAAATGACGGTGAAAAAAATAACGATGGGATAGTTAAGGTGAATACTCATCGCTTCCATGCCAGAGCTATAAACCCAACCTGGCATCCCTACAAACGTCATCGCACTAATGTAAGTCGCAAGTATCGAAACACCTGCCGTAAACCAGCCAAATTGCTTTCCACCCGTAGAAAAGTCGCCACCATTGCTGTAGCGCTTATTCACTAAATAGCTGATTAATATGGTGATTAACACGTATAACGCAATCACCACAAAACTTGAGTACGTAACCATTTCAGGGTTTCCATAATTCTGGGTGCTAATTATTTGTTGCTTGGATATTACTTTAAAAAAGCATATCTAAACGATAATCCCGCCATAACTGTGACTAAAATCACCAATATAGACGGTTATATATTCAAAAATGCCAAAAAGACCGATTTAATGAGACTCCCATCACTAAAAACCACTAATTGGGTACGCATTCATTTTAAAATTGATATTGATCACGGATCTAATGACCTTAAAAAAACTATGATTCACCACGACACGAAATCGAAGATGATCCCAATAAGATCGTGTTCTTTAAGTTTGAATAGCAACAAATCCTAAGTAAAATAGAGGTTTATCGGTCATGAATGCCAAAAGACACATGAGCGAAGTTCCTATGATTCAAAGGGTAGCTGCCTATCTAGCGATACTGGTTGGTTACTTTTTCTATTGTTATAACTTTGTAATTATTGACTACGTACGCCCATACATCGTTGAAGCGTATGATGGTATTAGTCTGTCAGACACTGCCCAGTTCTATACATGGCAGTCGGTTGGTGCACTTATTGGTGCATTGAGCTGTGCTTGGTTCGCAACAAAATTTGGTAAGAAATCCACTCTTATTACCATCACAGCCCTAAACGGTGGCGCTACGATCATCAATATGATGTTCACCGACTACACAACATGGGCAGCAATGCGTTTCATCATTGGTTTGTCACTGGGTGGTTACTTCACCGTGGCAGTAAGCTTGATGATCGGCCTATTTACGCCAACGGTACGTGGTAAGTTGACGGCATTCGCGTCTTCTATGTTCTCTGTAGCACTGATGGTAATGGGTGCGTATGCAGCATTTATTGCAAGCATCGATGCACCATGGGAAAGCCTAATGCTTGTAGGTGGTATCCCACCATTGGCAGCCGCTGTTGTCATGATCTTTGTACTACCTAGCGACAGCAAAGTGATCGCTTACGGTGAAGAAGAGCAAGCAAAAGTAGAAGAATCAAATGCACCAGCGAAAAAAGGCTCTTGGGGCGAAATGCTAAGCAAGCCTTACCGTAAGATCACACTAACGTGTCTATTACTGGCTGGCCTTAACTTCTACGGTTTCCAATTCTTTGGTGGCTTCGTAACCACATACCTACGTGATGTACGTATGTTCGACGGTGCAACCATCGGTCTCATCTTCTCTATCTCAGCATTTGGTTCACTGTTTGGTGCGTGGTTCTGGGGTTGGGTAGCTGACAAATTCGGTCGTAAGGTGAACGCGTTTGGCTTCATCCTAGCGGGCATCATGGTTTCAATCTTCTTTGTTGCACCTGGCGACATGGTGATTGGCGGCCTAAACATGCTGGCTCTACTTGGTCTGATTTACAACTTCGGCCTGTCTTCTTCAGCGGTATGGGGTGGTTACTTCTCAGAACTGTTCCCAGCACACCTACGTAGCTACGGCGCGGCGCTATTCCACGGCGGTCGTATCCTCGGTATGTGGGCACCAATGGTACTTATCTTCATCCAAGAGCGTACCGACCTACAAACCGCAATGTGGGGTTCACCAATCGTATGGATCCTTGCTGGTCTTCTATGGCTATCACTGCCAGAGACACTAAAAGGCGGCGTGTTCGATAAGAGCAAAAAAGCCGAAGCAGCAAAAGCGTAACTGAATTTCAAAAACTCCGGCTGGCTCCCCGGCCGGATGAAAAAACTTAATTTCGAGTCCTGTTCCCAAAGCCGACTCGACAGCAAATAAGAGAGTTTATTATGTCTAAATATCAAGAAGCGAAACGCGTTGTACGTGAATACTTCAGCGCAATGGAAAACGCAACTCACGAGAACGTGGCAGAAGTACTAAAAGCACACACTTCAGAAGATTACCTATGGCGTGGTGTTTACCCATTCCGTGAGCAACAAGGCGCTCAAGCAGCGGCTGACGTTTTCTGGGCTCCTTTGATGAAATCAATGACTCGCATGCAGCGTCGTCAAGACATCTTCATCGGTGGTGAGAACGAAGTAACATCAGGTGAAATCTGGGTAATGAGCATGGGTCACTTCATGGGTCTATTCGACGCTGAATACCTAGGCATGCGCCCAACTGGCAAAATCATGAACATCCGTTACGCAGAATTTAACTGTGTTGAAAACGGCAAGATCACTAAGACTGGCCTATTCCTAGACCTTCTAGGTGCAATGGACCAAGCGGGTTGTTACCCACTACCACCATCAACAGGTAAGCACTTCGTATACCCTGGTCCTCGTAACCACGACGGCCTACTGTTCGAAGACGCAGCACCAGAAGAAGGCGTAGCAACACTAGCACTAGTGAACAAGATGGTTGATGACCTATCTGCACTAAACGACAGCGGCGCAATGGGTTGCCCACCAGAAGTTCTTGAAAAGAGCTGGTCTAAAGACATGATCTGGTACGGTCCATGTGGTATCGGTGCGTCTTACACAATCCCTCGTTACCAACAGCAGCACCAATTGCCGTTCCGTAACAACCTGAAAGACAAGAAGTTTAATGGCCACGTATGTCGTTTCGCAGAAGGTAACTTCTCTTGTTTCTTCGGCTGGCCAAACCTATCTAACACACCAATCGGTGGTTTCCTAGGTATGACAGGTGGTGAAGTACGTGCAGACATGCAAGTGGTTGATGTTTACTACCGTGACGGCGACAAGCTATCTGAGAACTGGGTACTGATCGACCTTCCTTACTGGCTAAAACAGCAAGGTCTAGACGTGTTCGAACGTACTCAACAGATCCTAAACCCTTCTCTATAAGAAGTCCTAGGGGCGGATTGTCAACCCGCCTTTATGTTGCCTGAATACCCTCTCGGTTCAGGCGACATGCTCCCAACTCGTGCCTCAAGGATGGGGCACAACCTCAAGATAGAACCCTTATTCAAAACGGGCATGAACGCACGGTGGCTTTCTGCGCCCTGAATAATGAGATTGATGATGAAAAAGTCGACCCTTTCTGCAGTGATTCTAGCAGCGCTTACTTCTAGCTCAGCCTTTGCTGCACACACTTTTGTTAATGACGCTGGCGACAGCCTAACCATCGATGGCCGTTTCGATCTTCGCTACCAAGACCGTGGCGGTGATGACAACGGTGAATGGAACAGCGGCAGCTCACGTTTCGGTTTGAAAGGCCAAATGGGCCTAGATAACGGCTGGATTGGTTTCGGTCACGCGGAATGGGGCTACAACTCTGGCGCGAACGGTGACAACATTTACGACCGCTTGCTATACGCAGGTGTTGATCACGAAAAATACGGCAAGATTGCTGCGGGTACTAAGCAGTGGTCTACCTTCTACGACGTAGCATGGTACACCGATTTAGGTCGTGTATTCGGTACTCGTGGCTCAGGTGTTTACAACCTAGCTGACTGGGGTATCGCATCCGGCGCGGGTCGTGCAGAAAACTCAATTACGTACCGTAATTCAATCAATGAAAAAGTGAGCTACGGCTTTACTTACCAAACCACGCGTGAAGATGTTGCTCTAGCAAGCAATGCGACAGCCTCACTGAAAAACGGCATGGGTGCGTCTATCACTTACAAACCGGTTGATGGCGTAACACTGGGTGCGGCTTACCATCAAAATGAAGTTGCGGATCTAGACACAAGCGTGGTTGGCGTAGAAAACGGCGACAACATGCGCATCATGCTATTGGGCGCAAACTACAGCAACGGTGGCTTCTACGCAGGTGCGACTTTCCACGTTGGCGAAAACTGGGAAGCAGTGAGCCAAGGCGGTACGGACGTAATGTTCGATACCCTAGGTGGCGAAATCTACACTTACTACCACTTCGACAACGGCTTGCGCCCAACGTTGAACTACAACTACATGGAGGATAGTGGTGACGAGACACAAGGTTACGAGCGTAACTTGCTGATCCCTGGTCTTGAATACCACTTCCAGAAGAACAAATTCCTAGTTTGGACTGAATACCAGTTCGACCTAGGTAAAGATCAGTACGATGGCAGCAAATTCGAAAACCGTGATGATCAATTCGCGGCAGGTATTCGCTACTACTTCTGATAATACTCATCGCTCACCACCTATACCCAAGTAACCTTAAGGTGGTGAGTGATGAAGTTCTTATCAACACTAAGCAAAGTTATCTTGAAGCCAAGTAGCCATCACTTCACTAATAATTAAAGGCTGCTCAAGCGTAGATAGATGCCCACACTCAGGGATAACATGAAGTGTGACGTTTGGGATGCATCTCTCCATGAGCAGATGATTGTCTAGCGGACAAAGCTTATCTTCTTTACCTGTTATCACCAACGTAGGAGCTTGAATGTCCGCCAATAAAGGTCGAGCATCCGGGCGAGTTGCTAACGCTTTAGCATGTGCTTCAAATGCCTCCAAACCTACATTAACCGCCATGCCTTCGATACGCTCAGTTAACGCTTTGTCTTGCAAACGGCTTGGATGAATCAGCACAGGCATCAGAGTGTCAGCCGTAATGCGTTCAAACTCACCACTTAACGCACGGCTAACCAGTGCATCACGCTTTTGTGTCACCTCTGGCTTTTCATCTGCTGCATTGGTATCCATGAGGATCAAGCCTTTGACTCTGTTTGGCGCTTGACGGTACACCTCAAAGGCAAGAATCCCACCCATTGATAAGCCACCCAAGACAAACTCCTGCGGTGCGTCTTGCAACACTCTCTGCGCCAGCTGTTCCATTGACGGCAATGAAGCCAGCGTCGGGCATGAAGGCTCAACCCAACTTGGCAACGCTCGGTTGATATCCTCAAACAATGTGCCATCACAAAGTAGTCCGGGTAGCCAAACTAACGAGGTGGGTTGCGTCATTTTATTCTCCTGCAAGCGGCTTTGGTTGATCAGAGCCAAGAATGCAATACGTCAAACTATTACCCCGCAAGTTCGTCAGTGAATAAGACGCACCTTCTGGAACATTCAGCACATCACCGCGCGTTAAAACAACACTCGCTTGTTCGCCTTGATGCGTGAGAACCACTTCAGTATCGCCATCAAAGTTGATAAGCACTTGTTTTTCTTCTCGGCAGTGTTGAGGAATCGAGCCACCTTCAGAAAGCTCATAAGCCATGATGCTCACTTCATCTTCACTCTTTACTTGGAAGTCATAACTCGCCAAAGGATGACCCGTTAAGGCGTATTGTTTCACGTTGCTTCCGCCGAAATCGCCTTTGATTTCACGATAATCTTTTTGCAGAGCGACAAATGGCATCATCTCTTCTGCGGTGTAGGTATCAAAGGTCGCGAGCTCTTCTTCGGTAAGCAGCGGCATCAATTCTGATTCTTGTGGCACCGGGTCGCCATTAATGGTGTCCACGAGTGTGCCATCGGCTTTGAGGTATAAACCATAACCTTGACTGTCTTTAATAACGTTTGGATGCCAAATAACGCCGCCACCTGAATCGTCGCCGCCAAGTACCGAGAACATAAAGCCGTAATCGCGGCCAACCACTTCAAATCCACGGAAGAGATTGGTTGGAATCGAGATGACGTCACCGTGAGACAACACCGCCTCATGCTCTCCATCGTTCCCCCAATAAAAACGGAACTGACCTTTGAACACCAAGAAAAGCTCGGCGGTACGATGAGAGTGCAACGAATTTTTGATGCCCGGCGGTTGGCCTGCGGCACCAATGTTAAAGCCCGCCGTATCGCGAATATGAACATGCTGACGACTGCTTTCTGCCACCCCAGCACCGATAATGCAGAAGTTATCTTTCAGATCACTGCCTGGCGTGCGCGCATCAATAAACGCACTCGTACCCGGAATCAGTTCCATGTAGCGGACCAGATTATTATTCATTTTAGATTGTAGAGTCATTGTAAATCCTTGTTGTCCTTGTTTGGACCTAGCCTTTGAATTGTTAGTTACAGACCTAAAGGTCGCCCACCATCAACCGCGATGGTATTGCCTGTCGAGAAGGTCAAAACTTCTGCCGCGGCGTACACGGCTTGAGCGACTTCTTCATCATTGGCTAAACGCTTAAGCGGTGTGGATTGTTCTTGTTGATTACGCCATGCGTCATCCAAGCCTTTGACAAACTCAGTGTCGACAAGCCCTGGAGCAACAGCCAGAACTCGAACCTCGGGAGACAGAGCGCGAGCTAAAGAACGGGTCATGTTCTCCGCGGCAGATTTACTTGCACAGTAAGCAATGTTGCTCCCCATCGCAGTCTGTGCCGCGATAGAAGTAATGTTCACCACACAACCATTGGCTTGCTTAAGCCAAGGCTCAAACGCTCGAACCATGGCAAAAGGCGCACGGACGTTCACTTGGAAAATTTGGTCAAACAGCTGGTCATCTAAACTTTGCAAATCAGAGTGCGCGACGAATTTCGTCATCCCCGCACAGTTGACCAACAAATCCAGCTTGTCGCTTATTTCACTGACTTGATGTTTAAGCTGTTCAATCGCACTAGAATCTGCCACGTTCAATTTGAATGCTAGATGCTCGTTACGTGGCAGCGAGGAAAGCACATCCTCGGCCGCTTTCTGATTACTGTTGTAAGTCAGAATTACGCGATATCCCGATTCAGCTAGCTTGCGACAAATGGCGGCACCCAGTCCGCCACTGCCGCCTGTGACTAAGGCAAGTTTCGACATATTACGCCTCTTCCACTTTGCCTTTGTAACGGCGCACACGAATATCCGCTTGCTCTTTGTGGCCAGCAAAACCTTCGAGTGCACACAAGCGAGAGCAGTACTCACCGACTTTTAGCGACGCAGCTTCCGTTACACGCTGGTAAGTACAGGTCTTGATAAATTTACCTACCCAAAGACCACCGGTGTATCGCGCCGCTTTCTTCGTTGGCAGTGTATGGTTGGTACCAATACATTTATCGCCGTAAGAAACGTTGGTTTCACGACCTAGGAACAAGGCACCGTAGTTGGTCATGTTATCTAGGAAGTATTTAGGATCTTCCGTCATCACTTGCACGTGTTCAGAAGCGATATCGTCTGCCACTTCCACCATTTCTTCGTAGCTATCACACACAATAACTTGTCCGTAATCTGCCCACGCTTTACCCGCAACTTCAGCCGTTGGGAGAATGGTTAACTGACGTTCGATCTCTTTGATGGTTTCTTGCGCAAATGTTTCGCTATTGGTCAACAATACAGCGGGAGAGTTGTAACCATGCTCAGCCTGACCAAGCAAGTCTGCCGCAGCCAATTCCGGGTCACAGCCTTTCTCATCAGCAATGACCAAGGTTTCCGTTGGCCCTGCAAACAAATCGATACCAACGCGACCAAACAACTGACGTTTTGCCTCTGCTACAAATGCGTTACCCGGCCCTACAATCATATCGACTGGCGCAATAGTCTCCGTGCCCAATGCCATAGCTCCTACCGCTTGAACACCACCGAAGCAGTAGATTTCATCCGCACCCGCCATTGCCATCGCAGCGACAATCGCGACGTTCGGCTGGCCGTTAAACGGAGGCGCACAAGCAATAACACGTTTTACGCCCGCGACTTTCGCCGTCAGTACACTCATGTGAGCGGATGCAACCAATGGGTATTTTCCACCAGGGATGTAACAACCCACGCTGTTTACTGGAATATTTTTATGCCCCAGTACCACACCAGGCATGGTTTCTACTTCGACGTCTTTCATTGAGTCACGTTGAATTTGAGCAAAGTTTCGAACTTGTTGCTGAGCGAACTCGATATCATGACGAGTCGATTCATCAAGCGCATCCACACAGGCTTGGATTTGCTCTTCTGACAGGCGGAATTGCTCCGGCGACCAGTTATCAAACTTTTCAGACAACTCACGTACAGCGCTATCACCTTTCGATTCAATATCAGCAAGAATGTTTTCGACAATCTGACGCACTTTTGCGTCGTTTGATGCTGATGCTTCTTCAGTGATTCCGTTTTTTAAAATGCGTGCCATTGGGTTTCTCCTTGAACATTGAGGCTGACGAACGGTTATTTTCATGCTTTTGGATACGAATGCAAAATCAGATTAAACACTTAGTTAACATTTGACAAGTTAAGTCAACAAACCACAAAAACCATCCTTAAGCCTTTGTATTTATTAATTTAAACAAATAAAAGCAAGTAATAAGGACCTTGATTGAGTTTAATTTTTAATCAAAAATGAGTTTTAGATCACATCATTTTTACTCATCATTTACATTTCACCGTGTTAGTTTTTGCATACCTTTGCAATGGAGAGAATTATGAGCAATTTTAAGCAACGTCTGACTAAAGAAACGCTATTAGGTACATTTGTTAAAACCCCTCATCCTCACATTATCGAGGTATTGGCACTGGCAGAGTTGCCTTTTGTGGTACTGGATGCAGAGCACGCACCTTTCGATCGTTCCTCGCTTGATCTGTGCATCATGGCGGCCAGAGCGAATGACCTCGCGTGCGTGGTACGAGTACAAGACAGCGCCCCTTCAACCATTTTGAACGCGCTTGACTGTGGCGCGGCGGGTGTACAAATTCCCCATGTTTGTACTGCTGAGCAAGCGACGCAACTGGCGAAAATCTGCCATTACGGAGAAGGTGGCCGAGGGTATGCTGGTTCCAGTCGAGCAGCGCAATACGCCACTAAGCCCATGGTTGAACACTTAAAAGACAGCCGTGCGAATACGATTGTCATTGCACAAATTGAAGACCCTCAAGGGGTTGAAAATGTTGAAGCGATTGCCAATGTTGAAGGAATTGATGCGCTCTTCATTGGCCAAGTTGATCTCACTGTCGCTTATGGTGCTGATAGCGTTCATGATGAGAAAGTCGCACAAGCAAGTATGCGAGTAATCGAAGCGGCCAGAGCCGCCAATAAACCTGTTGGCATGTTTGTCGCGACGGCTCAACAAGCTCGGGAATGGCGTGAACTCGGCGTTAGCTTCTTTTGTGTTGGGTCTGAACACAAAATGATCATTGATGGCTTCAAACAAGAGAGAAATGTGATGAATTCTTGAGTTTTCTCTGATATTTACGCCTTATCAATGTAATGCTCTAGACACAGAAATCCCCTAGCCCATACACTCAGCACGTATGAGCAGGTTCAATGGCCTTAAATAAGGAGTATCACCATTAAAGCGAAAGTAACTTCGATCGACGTCGCGAAGATGCTCGGCGTCTCTCAATCGACGGTATCTAGAGCATTCAGCCCGACTGCGAGTATTAGCGAGAAGAAACGCAAAATGGTGATGGATGCCGCAGCTAAGCTCGGATACACACCGAATGCCATCGCCCGAGGTCTGATTTCGAATCGTTCAGGCTTAGTGGCGATTGCGTTAGATAGCGAATCAAACCCAATGTACGACATGCAATCTCGTGCTTTGGCTGTCGAAATTCAAAAGCGAGGCGGACAAGTTGTGCTTTGCCCTATCGACAAGGACGACCTCGATCTCGCCATTTCACGCGCCATTGAATACCAAGTGGACGGACTCGTTATCGCCACCAGCCGTTTAACTTCACGCGCGTTTGCCCAATGCGAAAAGTTTGGCGTTCACTTAAGCTTGATCAACCGCTACGCCGAAGGCATTAATGCCAACAGCTCTGGTATTGATAACCGCTTGGCGGGCCAACAAGCAGCCGAGTATTTAACGCAGAAAGGCGCAAAACAGTGTGCTTACATCAGTGGCGATGCTGGCTCCATGACCAGTGAAGAGCGTTGGCTGGGTTTCTCTTCAAAATTGCAAGAACTCGGCTCCCCGTCACCAACCTTTATCCAAGCCAAGTACAGCTTTGAAGCAGGCTTAAAAGCGGCGAAAGCGATCTTGTCGCATACCAGTAAACCCGATGCAATTTTTTGTGCAAACGACATCCTCGCCATGGGTGTGATGGATGGCTTGCGACAAGCCGGAGCAAAGATCCCCCAAGACTTCTCTGTGATGGGTGTAGATAACATTCCGATGTCTGCATGGCCGAGCTATGATTTGACCACCATTGCTCAACCAGTCGACAAAATTGTTAAACGAGCGGTTGAAGACTTGATGAATCGAATCAACGGCAACCTGGATGCAACTGGCGAATACCTTTTCGAGCAAGGCACCTTGATCGAACGTAGTAGCACTATTTAATAAATCCATTTTTATTCATTCTTCATAAACAAAATGTCTTACTTTCAAGTAAGGCATTTTCTGTGATTGCGATTAAATTTTCACCAATCGTTATTTAATTCCTCATCAATTCATCAATTTTGTTATTGACTTGTTACTTTAATGTTTTATTTTGGATTCGTATGCAAAATGGATATGAATTGCTCAACTAATTTATAAAAACATAAAAAGTTGTGTGACTTGCCGACGAATGCCCATGGCAGGTCATACCAGAAACAAGGAAGAACGATGAAGAAAGCAATCCTTACTTCACTTACCGCACTGGGGCTTGCATTTAGCAGCATGAATACGTTTGCAAACAGTGTTATTCGTCTTGCTCATGACAGTCAAGAAACCTCTCCCGTACACAAAGCAATGCTCTATTTCGAACAAGAAGTGGAAGCTCGCTCAAACGGTGAGATAGAAGTTGAAATCTATCCGGCAAGACAACTAGGCGATGTGCGTGAGACGACTGAACTCGTACAGCAAGGCAACTTACAAATGACGTTTGGTGCGTCAGTTTTACTCTCTCCCTACGTCCCAGAGTTTAACGTGCTCGACGTGTTCTACCTTTTTGATAGCGAAGAGCAAGCACACAAAGCGCTCGACAGTGAGAAGATCGGACAACCATTGTTGAATGCTATGGAATCAAAAGGCTTTCATGGACTTGGCTTTATGGAGGTCGGCTTTCGTAGCGTGACCAACAACAAACAGCCAATTGATAGTATTGAGGACCTGAAAGGGCTAAAGATTCGCTCGGCATCTAACCCCACTCAAATAAGCGCGTGGAAATCTATTGGTACTGCGCCAACACCTCTGTCTTGGGGAGAAATTTTTACCTCGCTCCAACAAGGTCTGATTAACGCTCAAGAAAGCGGCATCTATTCAATTTATGCCGAACGCTTTTATGAAGCGCAGAAATACCTCTCTTTGACTAACCACATTTACACTAACTACGTGCTGTTCATGAACAAATCGTTTTGGGATTCACTTCCTGCAGAGCAACAGGCGCTGATCAGTGAAGTAAGCAAAGAAACCATCGCAAAACAGCGTGAGCTCGCCGCGCAGCAAAACCAAGAAGTAATCAAAGAGCTCGAAGCAAAAGGCATGACGGTTAACATCGTCCCAGACGAGGTACGCAGCATCATGAAAGAGAAAATGAATGCGGCCGTGTACCAGGACTTGCGCAGTAAAACGGGTAAAGACTTGTTTGACAACGTGATGGCCGAGATAGAACGCCTATAACTCCCACTCTTTTGCACGATCTGGCAACAGGTCGTGCTTTCTCGTTTTGGAGGTGAACATGAAGTGGTTTCGCTTACTAGACAAATACCTAGAACCAACCCTTATCGTTATCGCGATCTCAACGATGACAACTTTACTGTGCTTGCAAATCGCCCTACGCTTGTTCGATGCAACGATCGCGTGGGCAGAAGAACTGGCACGTTATTTATTCGTATGGGCGATGTACCTGAGTATCAGCTATTGTATCCGAGATGATCGACACATCCGCATTCGTGTGTTCATCGATAAACTTCCGGGCAATTGGACGCAATTCAGTTTGATTGTCTCTGATCTTATCTACCTTGCCTTTAGTGCCACTGTCGCCTGGTTTGGATTTAAGGTTATAAACCGCAGCCTGCAACTCGGTCAGATTGCACCCGCAATGGAAATTCCTATTGCGTGTTTGTATGCCTCTGTTTTAGTTTGCGCACTATTAAGCTGCGCGCGCCTAGTGACAAGCATTTATCAACGTGTGAACGCGTGCTCCACCAGCAATGAAAGAGTTCGCTTTTCTCGACAACGCTATCGCCATATCAAAGCAAAGTACCGTACTTCTAACCGACTATTGGAGTTTAACGCATGACGTCTGCACTTTTGTTTGGCAGCTTTGGTCTGCTTCTGCTCATTGGCGTTCCGGTCGGTATTGCTCTGGCGGCAGCCAGTATGGTCGCGATACTCAGTCTGCCGTTTCTTAACATCGAGTTTTTAGTCCAAGGAATGGTAACAGGGCTCGACTCTTTCCCTCTCCTCGCCGTCGTTCTATTTACCTTGGCAGGTAACCTTATGAGCCAAGGAGGGATCTCAAAACGATTATTACACGTGGCGGAGGTCTTCTTTGGCCACTTTACTGGCGGGCTTGGCATCGTGGCCATTGTGGCGTGTATGTTCTTCGCTTCCATCTCTGGTACAGGGTCTGCCACTGTTGCCGCTATCGGCCTGACGATGATTCCCTCGATGGTGAAGAAAGGCTACGACCGCAGCTTTGCGGGTGCTTTAATCGCTTCCTCCGGCGGAATTGGCGTCATTATTCCACCCTCTGTGGTGATGATCGTCTACGCGATCACAGCTGAAGTCTCGGTAACTAAAATGTTCATGGCAGGCATCATTCCTGGCTTGGTCGTCGGTATGGTATTGATCGGCTATTGTCTAATTGTCTCAAAAATGCGGGGCTACACAGGTAACGAACGCAAAGCCACTTGGTCAGAGCGTCTTGATGCACTAAAAGAAGCCAGTTGGGCAATGCTACTACCCGTAATCATTCTCGGCGGTATCTATTCCGGTATCTTCACGCCTACCGAATCCGCAGCGATTGGCGTGCTCTATGGCTTATTCTTTGGCATGTTTGTTTATAAAGAGCTCAAACCAGCGCAAGTTGTGAAAATCATTCTAGAGTCGTCACTGTTAGTTGGCGCAGTGCTCGTCATTGTGGGTGCGTCCGTGACGTTTGGCCGCATATTGACCCTAGAACGTCTACCGACCGAGATCGCTCAGTTCATTCTATCGATTACCGAAAACAAACTGCTGATACTGCTTTGCATCAATGTCCTGTTGTTGCTCGTCGGTACCTTTATGGAAACGCTGGCAGCGATTGTTATTCTCACACCAATTCTGTTACCCATTACGTCAGCACTCGGCATGGACCCCGTTCATTTTGGTATCGTGATGATCGTGAACTTGGCCATTGGCTTTGTTACGCCTCCTCTGGGTGCTAACCTGTTTATGGCAAGTCAGGTAGGAAAAGTACCGATAGAGTCGCTCTCTAAAGCCATCATGGGTTGGATTGGTGCAATGATAGTGGCCTTGATGTTGATTACCTTCATCCCTGCCATCTCGCTATCGTTACCTGCGCTTTTATCCTGATCGTTGCACTCATAGAGCGCTTATGACTGTTATAGCCACTAGATAAACACCTTTCTAGTGGCTTATTCGTTATTTACTTCCGATTTAATAAAAAAGCCTTTAAGCATTCGTATGCAAAAGGAAAATTTGAAAGATATAAGGATAATTGACACCAAAATAGCTGAATATTAGCGATAAAGTCTATTTGGGTGCCTTGATCTGCATGATTATCAGTTTTGGCTTAATCATTTGTTTCCATTCAAACAGATAAAAATAAATTAAGCGATTAAAAAACAATAAGATATTAGGAAATTCATACAAAAAACTTTGACCTCCTTTCTTATTAACACGTCTCGATAAGAGATAGCTTCCATCTCTCCTGTACTTTTTTAGTTTGTTTTCCGCTCAATTGTTAAAAGTCTGATCATCAGCACGCTATTTAAACAATCAAAAAACAATCCGTTGACAAAATGGCAACATGATATATTTTGAATACGTAATCAAAACATAATTATTCAATTACGGAGGTGATTTATGGCCATGGTTGGCTTCGATGAAAAGTGGCGTGATTTTCCCGACTACATTCTTGGTATCACAAAAGAGATTTGGGAAGACCGAGGTTTAAACACCTTAGAACACTACTACTCTCCCGACATTGTTGTGCGTACTCCACTCTCTATCGTTCAAGGAAACGAAGGGGTGATCAGTGCAACAATGGCGACACTGGCCGAGTTTCCCGATCGCACGCTATATGGCGAAGACGTCATTTGGTCAGGCACCCCGGAACAAGGCATGCTTTCTTCTCATCGAATCATCTCTACTGCAACACACAGTGGCAACGGCTTCTACGGGCAAGCCTCGAACCGCAAACTTCGTTTCCGTATTATCGCAGATTGCCACGCTATCAATAACCAAATCAATGACGAATGGTTGGTTCGCGATCAAGCCGATATCGCGAACCAACTGGGCATGACGTCAGAAGAGTTTGCACGCCAACAAATCGAATTTGAAGGTGGCGTGGAATCAAGCCCATTTCCGTTCACACCTGAAGTCGACATTCCTGGACCTTATTTGGGCGTAGGCAACGACAACGAATATGGTCATCGATATGAAGCAATTCTCAGAAGCCTTATGAATGCCGAGTTCTCAATAGTACCGAAAGAGTACGACCGCGCTTGCATCGGCGAATACACTGGCGGTCAAACTGCCCTATCACACTCGGAAGTCGATCATTTTTGGATGGCACTTCGTGCGTCTTTCCCAAATGCTCAATTTACCGTTCACCATCGTATTGGCCGAGATGACGACATGATGTCACCACGCGCGGCAATTCGATGGTCTTTGCACGGTAAGCATGAGGGATATGGGATGTTTGGTAAGCCTTCAGGAAAAGAGGTTTACATCATGGGGATCAGCCACGCTGAGTTTGGCCCTTGGGGTCTTCGTCGCGAATTCACTTTGTTTGACGAGACCGCAATCTGGAAGCAAATCCTGCTTCAGCAAGGCTAACGGCTGACTAAACACTATTTATTAAAATCACGGACAGTAAGGAAGCAACATGTCACTCAACATCATCGAACAGTTCTACCAGAACTACTTCAAAGCCGCAGACATCGAGCAAAAACAGGCCGCTCTGCAAACTTTGAACCCTGACGTAAAATGGTGCGTGGCGCACCCTGTGAACGATCTTAATGGCCCAGATGCAACCCACGAATCTTTCCTCTCACCACTTGTTAATGCTTTGCCTGACGCCGAGCGCCGACCAATAATTGTTATGCACGGCGAATACGAAGGCCGCACTTGGTACAACTCTACCGGCTACTTTATCGGTACATTTGAACAACCACTGTTTGGCATCCCAGCAACAGGGAAAACACTCTACTTGCGTTACACCGAAATGGTGTGTGTGGAGAACGACCAAATCACCGAATCTTACATGATCCCAGACTTCATCGACGCGATGAATCAAGCAGGCTGCAACCCTCTTCGTAAAAGCTTAGGTCACGATGGCTTGGTTCCTTCTCCTGCAACTTCTAACGGTATTCAACAATCTGTTGTGTCTTTGGAAGAAAGTGAAAAGAGCGCCCAGCTGGTTGAAGATATGCTGTCTTGCTTGGGTCGTTTTGATGGCAAAGATCTTTTCTCGATGGATTTAGAAAACTACTGGCACAATGACTTTATGTGGTACGGCCCTGCTGGTATTGGTACTACGCGCGGTATCAAAGGTTTCCGTAACCACCATCAAGCGCCATTTGTGTTTGCCTTCCCTGACCGAAGTGTCGATATTGAGGTCAATTTTTTGGCCAAAAATGACTACGTATCCACAGGTGGTTGGCCACATATGCATGGTACTCACACTGGTCACAGTGGCTGGCTCGGTCTCGCCCCGACAGGAAAACACATCGAACTTCGCGTTATGGACATTTGGCGACGCGAAGGCGATTTACTGAAAGAAAACTGGGTGGCGATCGACATCGTTCATATCCTGCTGCAACTTGGCTATGACGTGTTTGCACAAATGAAAGAACAGTTAGAAGGACCTAATTATGCATGAGTTTGGCGCACTTAACTGGAGCATCCTTGGGGGATACATAGCCCTAACGCTAGTATTGGGTGCGGTGATTGGTAAGCGAGTAACTTCAGCTAGCCAATTCGCTTTGGGTGATAAGAGCATCCCTTGGTGGGCGATCGGTATTTCTGTCGTTTGTACTTACGTGAGTGCCATGTCTTTCCTTGGTGGGCCAGCTTGGTCTTACAAAGAAGGCCTGTCGGTTATCGCGATTCACCTCAATTATCCGCTGGTGATCTTCTTCATCGTGGCTGTGTTTATGCCGTTTTTCTACAACAACGGTTTAACCTCTATCTACGAGTATCAAGAACGACGCTTCGGCAAGGCTTCACGACTGACTTTGTCGTTTATCTTCCTTATCAAACAAGCATTGAGCTCGGCAGCCGTACTCTACGCGACAGCAATGATTTTAGAGTTCATTACTGGTATCGACGTGATGTACTGCATCATGATCGTCACTGCAATTGCCCTTATCTACACCGTAATGGGCGGTATCGCGGCTGTCATTTGGACCGATGTGATTCAAGCAGTAATCTTATTTATTGGCGCATTCATCATCATTGAAGCCGTTTGGAATGGCATGCCTGCTCCAATGACGGAGGTCATGGCAGAACTCAAAGCGAAAGGAATGACCGATGCCCTACAAACAAGTTTTGACCTAAGCCAAGTAACGACTGTATGGGCCGGCGTTATCGCAATGACGATGTTCCACACCACCGTGTATGGCGGTAACCAGATGATGGTACAACGTTGTATGGCCGCGAAAAACATGGGCGATGCGAAAAAGGCAATGTTGATGATGGGCTACGTGGCCTTCTTTATTTACTTTGTCTTTATCTTGCTTGGCGTCCTATTCAACGCTTATTACGACGGTAAAGAGTTTGAAAACGGCAACACCATCATTCTTCATTATGCGAGTGAATATGGAATGCCAGGCTTGATGGGCATCATTGCCGCTGCGATTCTGGCGGCAAGTATGTCGAGTCTCGATTCCGCATTTAACTCAATGGCGACCGTTTCTGTGGCTGACTTTTACAAACGCTTCTACAAGCAAAACGAGTCGGAAGAGCATTACTTAAAGGTATCGCGTTTCTTCACGGTGGCGTGGGCGATTTTGGTCATCATTCCAGCGATCATGTTTGCCACCAGCACAGGCTCGGTACTGGAAGTGCTGAGTAAGGCAGGCTCTTACTTTGTCGGTGCGAGCTTCTGTATGTTCGTCCTTGGTTTCTACTCAAAACACATTACGGAAAAAGGCTTGTTAATTGGCGTTGCTGCTAGCTTCTTGGTGATTTGGTATGTAGCCGTTGCGACCGATATTGCGTGGCCTTGGTATTGCGTGATTGGAGTCCTTGTGAATGCCGTTGTCGCTTACATTGCTAGCCTTCTCCTGACGGGTAAACAAGATGAAATGCATCTTTACACAGTGAAAGGCCAGCAAGCGGAATATGCTCGTCTAAATAAACCAATCAAGGAAGATGGTTGGTATGTCGTTCCCGGCAAAATCGATGCTCCATGTTATGGCTTACTAGTGATGTTTGTATTCTCGATCGTGATGCTTTGGGGGATCAACGCGTTTACCGACAACGCTCCTATGCTGATTAACTTTATGCGTGGCTGCTCTATTCTTGTCGCTACCGCTTGCATCGGATACATGGGGTATTCACTCCTCTCCCCAAAACGTAAAGTTGCAGTCAAACAAGCAAATTAATGTTCTTTACGCAGATACTGTACGTCCAACAAACGGACAGTATCTACGCTCTAGATCTAGTGCTAGCTCAAAGCAAACCAAATGGGTTAACCCACATTTTGCTTTTTAACACTCCAAAGCCATTATTCTACTTAGGATACCCCGTCAGAACATTTATGAATACGTACCTATTTATGCTAGTCTTATGACCTCAATTACTGGCAACTAAGTTTTATTCATGAAATCAATTAAACACGTAGTCACATCAAAAGATGTGGCAAAGATGGCAGGCGTCTCTCAATCTACTGTATCGCGCGTGTTTGTTCCGGGTAGCTCAGTATCCGAAAAGACCAAGCAAAAAGTCTTTGAAGCGGCTAAAGCCCTTAACTACCGCCCTAACGCCTTTGCACGTAGCCTGACCACAAACGAATCGAAATTGATAGGTTTGGTGTTTCCTGATGCGGATTACCCTATCCATATGAAAACACTGCAATTAATTTCCAGTGAGTTACAGAAAAAAGGTTATTCTGCCGTATTGATTCCATGGCAAGTGGATGAAGAAGAGGGCCACTCAATCCCAAATATCTTCCAGTATCGCGTCGATGGTGTCATTGCTGCTTCCGCAACCTTCAATAAGTCCCTTTATGAAGAATGTGAAGAGTTTAATATCCCAATTGTTCAATACGCACGAGTTGTTGAAGGTACTAGGAGTAGCTACGTTATCAGTGACAACTACGAAGCAGGCCAACAAGCCGCGCAACTTCTGCACAAAAGTGGCGTGAAGAACGCGGTTTATTTGACGGGAGAAGTGCCAACCTTTACGAATGACGAACGCCAAAGCGGCTTCTGCTCTGAATTTGAAGACCTAACCGGCAAGACGCCACGCATCATTGAAGCCAGCTATGACTACGCGAGCTCACTTGATAAAGTCCGTGCCATACTGGCAGACAAAAATCGGCCTGAAGCAGTGTTCTGTGCAACCGATAACCTTGCGATGGCGGTCATGGATATCGCCCGTATAGAATGCGGGTTGAGGATTCCTCAGGACTTACAAGTCATTGGTTTTGATAATATTCCTCAGACAGAATGGTTAAGCTATCAATTAACCACGTTCCGCCAGGATTTCCGTCGCCTCGCTCGCGAGTGCGTGAAGATCATTGTTGATCAAATTAATACGAAAAACGGCAGCCTAGTAAAAATGATGGTGCCAGTGAAGTTAATCGAGCGCCAGACAACAAAAGCTTAAATAGCTATAGCCAGCCATTCGGTTGGCTTTTTTATTTGCCTCTGACTCCCAAACGGCTCATTTAGTGTTGTAAGCATTAATGAACCCATGTATATTTATGAGCTATTACACTATATGAACCAAACAAAAAAAGGCTCATAATCCTTATGACCACGTATCTTTACACTCGTTATTCGCCAAAAAATCGAGCTTACCAAGAGCACCTTAATACTCTAAAAGCTTTTGCTCCCGAAGCTCAGCATTTTGAGGATAAGGTTCGTGGTTGCATGCCTCCAACCGAGAGAGAGGCATTCTTACAACTGCTCGATTCCGTCAGAACTGGGGATACGATTGTGCTCTGGTGGCTGACCGCATTTGGTCGCGACTTTAGTCAAGCATTGAACACAATAAAAATGCTACTCGATAAAGGGGTAACATTGAAAACCGTATGTGAATCACTAACTTTTGAGCCAGGTTCTGTTCAAACTCAAACACTACTCACAGTGTTATCTGGATATGGGAAAGTGCAGACTGAACATCGCCTGTTTGCCGCAGAGCAAGGGCGACAGGCCATTAAAGAGCAGCCAGAATTATGGAAACAGAAGTTTCGCGGCCGCCCCGCAAACAAAACCAAACACCAACAGATCGCAACGTTACTGCTAGAAGGCTACACATTGCAAAACGTGGCAGAGCAATGCGAAGTCAGTCTATCGACTGTGAAGCGGGTCAAAGCAAAGCTAAATGAAGTGGATGACGAAGGCGGCTTAAGATCACGACGCCAAAAAGGTTGTTTGAATGGAGACCAGTCATGAGTCGCCCAATCAACTTTCATACTATACTACTCGCCTGTCTTATTATTAGCGTTGGCCAGTTGAGCATGGGGCTAGTCATGCCCTCTTTGCCATGGATAGCAAAAGACTTTTCCATCTCCCTCGACCAAGCTCAACTACTTGTGAGTATTTATTTGCTCGGCTTTGGCCCCTCTCAATTTATCTACGGGCCAGTGTCAGATGCTTTAGGACGAAAAAGAGTATTACTTACCGGTTTACTCATCGCGATGTCTGGTCTGCTGATGATTATTTTCTTCAGTGACACATTTACAGGGATGGTGATGGGGCGCTTTTTACAAGGGTTAGGTACAGGATGCTGCGCGGTACTCGCGAGGGCGTCGACTCGAGATAGATTTAGCGGGGATGAACTCCCAGTGGCAATGTCTTACATCGCTATGGCGGCTTCAATCACGCCACTTATTGCACCTGTGATTGGCGGCTTTATCAACTTCCACTTCGGTTGGAGTATGGTGTTTATTTCTCTGTTGGGCTATGTCTCGCTGGCCTGGGTAATCATCGCCTTTAAGTTCACAGAAACCATCGCAAAACGTTCTGTCATTCCGTCACCCCGAAACATGTTGCTCCAATACAAGAGCTTACTTACGTCTCGTTACTTTATGAGTTTCGCCAGTATCAGTTGGTTAAACTTCAGCTTAATGATTACGACAGTCTCTGTGATGCCATTTATCATGCAAGATCAAATTGGCATGACCTCCGCTCAATACGCGATGTGGGCGCTCATTCCCGCTTTGGGTATGTTATGTGGTACCACGATTTGTAACCGAGTAAGGCCAATTATTGGCAATAAAAAAATGCTGCTTTGCACCCCATTTCTTCACCTCGCTGCCGCAATATGGTTATTTTTCTGCCCTGTTGAGCCTCTATTTCTGATGCTAGGACAGCTATTAATGATCTTGGGTAATGGTATTGCCCTACCTTGTGCACAAGCGATGGTAATGCAACCTTATAAAAAGCAAGCAGGTGCCGCAGCGGCAATGTCTGGTGGTGGACAAATGGTCGTCTCCTCATTGGTCAGCTTAACTCTGGTGCAGCTTGGATTGAGTCAAGCATGGCATCTAGCGATCGTTATCGTAATATTTGCATCGCTTACCTTCACCAACATTCAACGTGGCTTCAGTGCTGAGCAACCTTCAGAACAATAACAAAAAACATACTATTGTCCTTATAGCTACAACAAATCGTATAAACTTAAATTTAGGAAAAGTTGGCGGATACTAACATGATGTTGCATATAAGAATTGGCGCCTTAACACTCGCCACATTGATATCCGCTGGTACTGATGCGAGCGCCAACGAGAACTGGCAGTTCGAGAGTGACAAGAATGGAGTGACAATATCCCGAACTGGATTGACAATGCCAGTCATAGCCGGGTTTTAAATCAGATATCGGCCACCGAGAACATCGTTTACACTCAGTTTAAAGCACCATGGCCTGCCAAAAATCGGGATATGGTCACCTACTCAAAGTACTGGGTCGATGAGCTGGGATTCACCATAGAAATCAAAAGCGCACCTGACTCATATATTGCTGAACAAAATGGTTATGTTCGAATTCGCTCGGTTGATGCGACCTGGGAGTTACAAAAACTCACAAACGATACAACACTCGTGGAATACAAGGCGTTTGCTGACCCCGGAGGTCTATTGCCAAACTGGCTGATCAACAAACTTTCAAAAGACAGTGCATGGGCGACATTTAGTAATTTAAGAAAAGAGTTACCTGAATATCAGCAATACTCTCATCCTCAAATAGATGAGTAAGCGTCGCTCTTCCCACTCGCTTTTTAATACGGTACATAATAACAAAAGGCGGCATATGCCGCCTTTTTCTACTCAATGTGTTACTGCAGTGCAACCGTTACAGGTTTAGTTGCACCACGGTAATCAAACTCAAAACCAATACCTTGGTCTGTCACGTCCATCGTCATACCACCAACAAGCTCGCCTTGTAAGCTTTTGACAACATCATCCGGAACCGGCTCCCCTGTGATTGACGACGCACTCTCCAACACTTCCAAAATACGCTCTGAATCAAAATCAAAGCTGAACAAGCCATTTGGAGAAAGTGATTGCGCCATCACTTCTTTGCTTGCTTCCGCAGCACTATCACCACTGTAAAGGGTGAAATGGTTTTCGTTTAGACGAGCAAACACGTCCACCTTCATGCCAGTATGCATTTCTAATAGGTCACTGACATTAACAGGTTGGTTATCCGGTTGAATTTGCAATTGAGCAAGTTCAGGAACGAACATTTGCGCAGTTTGAATAAGCATCATTGGATCATTGGCAGAAAGAGACAACATACCATCTAGCTGGCTAAATACTTCACCATGCTGAGCATTAGTATCTACTTTGATATCAAACATTTGTAGGCTTAAGCCTTTGAGGCCGTTAACCATGCCTGACCCCATGCTTACAGCGGCTGCTGGATTCTGGCCGCCCATCTCTTGCTGCATTTGTGTCAATAAAGAGCATTGGTATTGAGGCTGGGTCAAGTCAGCCCAAATCTGACCAATCGATGGCGCTAGCGTATTAATGTCTAAACCAAGCGCCATACTAAAGAAACTCTTATCACTTTTAGACTCAGCCAATACACCACGAATCGACTTGAGCGCATCTAGAATCACTTTATTGTTGGACTCAACAACAAAAGAACCTTTAATGAACGCCTGATCGCCTTTCATCTTGTATTCTGCAAACGCGACGGACTGAGGCCAGTTTTCTGCAACTTGAGTAAGCTCAGTATGGCAGGCTGGTGAACGCATTTCCTCAATAGTTGGTTCAGGATCTATTGCATCCAACGTGCTAATTTGACGAGCAAACATATTGCCATCTTTCGTCGTCAAACCTTTAATCACTTCGCGATGATCAAAGTAACCAAAAGAGTTGTTGTTTTCACCGTATTTGGCTTGCAACGCCTCAAGACGTCCACTCTCAGCAATATTTTGACTTGGTGCTTCAAGCCCTAATGCCATTTTAATCGGGTTTTGAACGCCCAGTTGCGGAACATCAACCGTTAACGTAAGCACGTTATCAACCACGGCTACAACCAAGCCAATACCGTCCTGCGGGTCAATTGAATCAGTCATCTCGTAACGACGATACTCGACTTCACCAAGCTTAACCAACTCATGCTTAGCGCCGCTCATCTGCTCTTCATGATCCAGTGTTTTCCATAACGCGGCAGGGTCTTCAATATCCACTTTGTACACCGGTACCATACCAATTGTGTACAACACAGGATTAATGTTTTCCCCGGTGCCCAAATAAGCTTTTAATGTTTCTGGCGACGCAGCACTCTCTAGGTATCCATCGAATAAGTTAACTGCAAACTGCTGTTGTGGAGACAGTGGTTCATCGGCAAAAAGTTCTGCAATCGAGCCTTGATTCGCCGTACCGAATGCGTTCATGTATTTATAATGGTTAAAAGGTTCTGTCTGATACGTCACCATAAGTGAATCTGCAGGAACTTGCGTTAACAGTGAGCCAGCATCACTCGCGGTAGTATTGTTTTGGTACAGGTAGCCAGCGCCCCCTGCTGCTGCGACCACTGCTGTAGCCAATAGTAGTTTTTTCACGACCAACTCCGTTGTCATAGTTATGTGTTCCTAAACGAAATGTAACGCTTAGGTTTAAAGCCAATGAATAGTGCTTTATATCAACCGCTATCATAAACAAGTTATCGATGTAATGAATGTCGGTTTGATAAATTATCCAACATTTATAAGGCAAACCGTGAAGTAAGTTGAATTGCGTGCGGATGCTATTGGCAATATTCACAATCCAATTTCTCGGATAACCGCCTTAAAAATCATAATATTCAGTTAAATGAAGCGATTTGGAGTAATTACGACCAAAATCAGCAGAATATTAAATCTTTATTGAGTCTTTTATCTAATATCTGAAAACGCCTCACGACCTGACACTTCTTTCCAATTTGCCTCTGGCGGTCCCTACTCGTTTTCCTTACATTCCTACTAACTCAGTGACGAGACGTATACCAAATACGAGCAATAGAAGACGATGAAAGACCAATTGACGATCTCTATATCAACTATCAATGGCTCAAGACATTGGTACTTCAGTAAAAGGATGCAACGCAACATAAAAACGTTTTTCGTTTTTTTTGTTGTTGCTCTGGCCGCGACCATAATCTTAATTCATCACTTGTACACTCGCGTTGATAATGCAGCGTTAAAACAAGCTGAATTGACAGAACATTCACGCACCATGGGTGAAGAGCTCAGCACACTGAAAACACTTAAATCAGAGCTAGAAAATGACCTTTCAGAACGGGAAGAACGGGTACAACTTGTTTCGGAACGTTTGGGTGAATTAGAGAAAGTGCTTGGGGTTGGAGAACATACCTCGACAAATAACTTGGATGCTAGGCTCGATGCGGCGGCGATAACCTCAAACGTTCGCATGGTGTTATTAAACCAAATACCAAGTGGCTCTCCAGTCGGCAAGGTACGGCTATCTTCCGGATTCGGTAAGCGTATCCATCCGGTGACAAAAGTTGCCAAGATGCATCGTGGGCTCGATTTTGCCGTAAATATCGGCACCAAAATTTATGCCCCTGCCGATGGGGTAGTGGAAGTCACCCGCCGCAGTAATAAAGGCTCTGGTAACTTCCTCAGGCTGCAACATTCTTTCGGTTTTTCGAGTTCTTATTCGCACTTGAAAGCGTTCAAAGTAAAAAGTGGTCAGTTCGTCAAAAAAGGGCAACTGATTGCAATTTCCGGCAACAGTGGGCTCTCTTCTGGCCCTCACCTGCATTACGAGGTGCGATTTGTTGGGCGAGCACTGAATCCGAAACCATTTGTCGATTGGAGCCTTAATGATTTCGAAGACATTTTTACTAAGGAGCGAAGAATACGATGGGAATCTTTAATCAAAACAGTGGAACAACGAGTAGCTCAGCAGCTTCAACTCTCATCGCCAAAGGCTGTTCTCTTAGCGGAGAACTCAAAGTAGAAAACGATGTCCAGATTGATGGCATCGTCGATGGTCAAATTAACGTGGAAGGCACTCTCGTTGTCGCAGAAAGCGGGCGAGTAAACGGTGAAATTTACGCTAAACAGCTGATCATTAACGGCATGATGGACGGAAACTGTCACGCAGAACACATTCAAGTGCTTGCCAAGGGACGCGTAAGCGGTAGGATCTGGAGCAATAACCTCAGCATTGAACCTGGTGGCAAATTCTTTGGTGAAGCAGCCGAATTACCTGAAAAGGAAGTGGTAACGTTAAAGGGTAAGGCTCAAGACGGTGCGATCACAAAAGAAAACAACACCAACAATGAAAAGCGACTTTCGCGTAAATCAGCATAAAAGCTTTGATTAAAGTGCTTAAAAAAGACGGCTTTCACGCCGTCTTTTTTATTACTATTGCCACGATTTTCGTCAGAAACTACGTGATTATTCGGCCGGATTTAAAACCATCACCGAGCGTTTTGCTTGTGGACCAAAAGCTGATTTTGCATGCGCTTTCACTTCATCTAACGTCACACTTTTAGCCACTTTCTCAACGTCAAGTAACACATCGACGCCGTAATCATGCACCAAATAACGAGTATATGCCCATGATCTCTGTGCTGGGTTATCATCCAATCCTTGCATCGCGACTGCCAGTTGTTTCGCGGCCGTATCCACTTCTTTTTGGGTAATATTTGACGCTAAATCATCAAACACTTTGCCCAGTTTACTCTCTAAAAGTGCCACCTCTTCGGGCTCGACTTGAGACTCCAAGAGCCAATCAGAGATGGGTTCGCGATCTTGTGTCATGGTGTAAATGCTCGGGCTGTAATCAAGGCTAGACTCTTCTCGCACAATATCCAAAACACGTGCATTACTAATACGTTGCAAAATATCTTCGATAACCGTGTCTCTTGCCGTACGTTGGTAATCGCTCGTATTAGTCAAACGCATTACATACAACGATGAAGGTTCATGCCCATCCGCAACCACAGTTCGCTCCGGTACTTCCGGGTTAAACGCAACGTGATAATCAATCGAACGACTCGGTTTCATTTCGATAGAGGCCACATACTTACGCAAAAGTGGTGTAATTTCTTCCGGCTCTACGTTTGCAACAATAACCATCTTAAAGCCATCATTGGTTTTGAAAAGTTGCTCATGCACCGCTAGTATCTGCTCGGAAGTCACTTGTTCAACATCATCACTGGACACTATACGATGACGACTCCCCGGCAAATAAGAATTGCCGTTTGCTTTTTGAATCAGTTTGCCCATCGGTGATTCAAAAAAAGCGCCGCTCTGCTGTTTAAACTCTTGCTTCGCTGCCGCCATCTGGCGCTCGTCGACTTTAATCTCCGTCGCTAGGTTGTATAGTCCATTCAAAGCATCAGTTAGGTGCGTATTTGGCGCCGTAATTTGCGCTCCGTGACTGGTCGCATCAAGCATCGCGCCAAGCGCAATGTTGTTTTTGCGTAAGTAGCTATCTAGCTCTGAACCAGAAAATGCCCCTAACCCACTGCGTATTGCCGTTGTTGCTGCGATTTCATAAGCGGCATACAACGTCGGATCAACAGCGGCTTTACCACCTTGGCTCGCATAGTAAATATACGCTCGACCACCCGCTTTAGTATCTTTTTGGAACCACACTTCGACACCGTTTGATAGCGTATAGACTTGAAAACCACCCGCTTCCTGACGCATGCTCGTGATGCTGCCTTCCTGGGTAGGCTTTAAGAATCCATCCACTTTGTCATACATCTCTAACGGTTTTTCGCCAGTTTGAAGATAGGCACTGTTTAGAGCGGCAAATACACCGTTGAACTGCTCTGACGTTTCGCTTTTCCCCAAACCAATAAAAAAGCTTGGCTGCTGAGATAACAAAGCCGTCAATTGTGTGTTAATGCTCTCTAAATTCTCGTTGTTGATGAATTCTGCCAAACTCTGGGCATAATTCTCTTTTGATTGGCTGACACTGTCTTGTCCAATTTGAAAAACACGTGCTTCTGCGTAACTGTTTGGCTTACGCTGACTCCAATCTGAATCAATATTTGCAAGTTCACCTTGCCAATTTGACATAACGCTATCTAACTCGGATTGAGTCGCACCATAATCTCTTAACGACGCCAAGGTACGAATGAAAGTCTGGTGCATTTGTTCGCGGCGATCTGGTGCAAACGAAATCCCTGCCGACATCATACGCTGATAGTTAGAGTAATAGGGCTCTGCATAAGCGTATTGAAAAGGTTCAGCGGCATCACTGAGTACACGGATCAAACGCTGTTGAATGAGTTGTGTTGCGACTTCATCACGCCACACTTCATGTTGTTGCTCAATCGTCGTGCCGCCACTTAGACCACGCTCAATCACTAAATGAAGACTTGGTGATTCCATCGTGTTACTTGGCAAGATTCTGTTTTCGTTGTTCACTCGAATATCGCGGCGCTTCTCTATTACCGTATCCGAGGTACTTTCCCAGTTCGAGAACTTGCTTTTGATAATCTTGGACAGTGAATCTACGTCGATATTACCGGTCACAATCAACTCGGCATTTTGTGGCTGGTACCACTTGTCGTAAAACGCCTTTAACTTACTCGAGGAAGCATTTTGAATCGCTTCGCGAGTACCTATTGGGTCATGCTCACCATACATAGTGCCTTCAATCGAGGCTTGGTAAGCATGCATAGAAAAGGACTTATCATCCGGATTAGCACGTCGCCATTCCCCGAGAATCACCCCTTTTTCTTTCTCTACTTGCTCAGGAGCAAACTCAAGTCCGTTACCGATATCTCTCATCCACTTCAGGGCATCTTCTAGCTTCGTATTATTCGCAAGGTCAAGTTGGTAAGACGTTTGCTGATAACTGGTAAAAGCGTTGATATCAGCGCCAAAGCTACCACCAGATTGCTCGAAAAGTTTGACAACGTCGTTACCGGTAAAATGCTCACTACCATTAAACGCCATATGCTCAACAAAGTGAGCGTAACCCTTTTGAGAAGATGTTTCTTGGAATGAGCCGATATTCATCACCAAACGGACCGAGACTTCTTGGTCTTCTGTTGGATAAAGATGGTATTTCATACCGTTCGATAACTGGTCCACGTGCCAGTTGGCGTCAGGTTGAATCGGCGTCGACTGTTGTATCAGAGCACACCCTGACACTAATAACGCGGGGACTAACAATATACTGCGCATAACGATTGCCCATAACAATGATTAAGCTAATCAATATATATCCGGTGCTATAACCTTCACATTTTTAATGGATTGTCAGACACGCAAATGTGATGAAGATCACCATTTATTGAAATCAATTCTCATTTACAAAAATCGACAAATCCTTACTTTACAAATACATAAAAAATATCGTTCCAAATCCTTTTGCTTATTTGATGTAAAACTCAAATTCGCGACATGGAGTCAGTATTTATTTTGAGCAATAAAATATAATTATTGAACAGATTCGAATCTGACTTTCTGCTGCATATTCAACAGCACAGAGAGTACTGATGAGAATAAAAACACAACAACTATTATTCAAAGATCTACTATTCGCTTTATGTTCAAAAATCTATCACTAAAAAACAAACTGGCAATCTCTGCCAGTGCCGCCATCATTCTAGGGGGAGTGCTGGTAGAGGGGCTGTCTTTTCGAGATTCATTAAACAGGCTCGATGTCGAAGTCGCACAGCGACTAGAAAGCACTAGCGCATCTTACAATCAATACGTAAAGGACTGGCTACTCTCTAAAGAGCGCGCACTAACTTCACTCTCTTCTGATTCAGAGAAACGTTCTCTGGTTACGCATTTGAAACAAGTCCGAGACTCTGGCGCGTTCGATAACGTTTTCCTCGCTTACCCGGACGGGTCACAAGACAACGCTAATGGGGTGGTTTTGCCACCAGGTAATAACGATCCTCGTAAGTGGGGTTGGTATACCAATGCAATCGCCAACCCATCGAAAGTCTTTATGGATAACCCAACCGTCGCAGCAGCCACGGGGGCTAACGTCGTGTCGCTCGGTAAAGCCCTGCAATTGCATGGTCAAACCGTCGTTCTGGGTGCTGACGTAGAGATCGGTGATATCCTGAACAGTCTGAACCAAGTGATCCTACCGGGTGAAGGTTATATGTTTATTGCCAATGAACAGGGCAATATTTTCACTCATAACAACGGTAAACTGCTGAATCAACCGGTTAGCAAGCTAGGCCTCAACAACAACGACATTACGTCTGCCGCACGTTCAGGTACAGAGCGTCGCGTCTCTATTAACGGCACCGAATATGTGATTTACGCGCGCCACATAGAGGGTACCAAGCTCACAACAGTGACGGTGTTAGATCAAAACTCGTTGGTTGCCCCACTCTACGATGCTGTTTGGGATCAGATCATCGCAACCACCATCGTCGTCGTTATCTGCGTAGCTTTGTTTAATCTGCTATGTAACATCTTGTTCCGTCCGCTCTACAACGTTTCGAATGCGCTTACACAAATCGCAAACGGTAGCGGCGACCTAACTCAACGCATCAAAGTAGAAAACCGTGACGAAGTTGGTGAGCTGGCTGAAAACTTCAACCAGTTCGTTGAAAGTTTGCAGCAACTTATTGGTCACATTCGTCACCAAGCGGAAGAACTGAGCCAACAATCGGAGCTGAGCACGAATCGCGCGAATCAATCGGTTTCCGATCTGAACCATCAGCAACAAGAAATCACGATGGTGGCGACCGCTGTGACTGAAATGGCATCGGCAACGCAAGAGATTGCAGCACATGCAGAGCAGACGGCTAAAGCCGCTCAAGACTCTTCAGCAAGCACACAAAATGGTCATGAGTTGGTGATCAACTCCAAATCGTCCATCAATAATTTGTCTTCTGAAGTCAACCAAGCGAGCGTTGTCATCGGTGAGCTCAACCAGCACGCGCAAGACATCTCAACCGTGCTATCAACGATTCGAGACATCGCAGAGCAAACCAACTTACTGGCTCTGAATGCGGCGATTGAAGCGGCGCGTGCAGGTGAACAAGGTCGCGGTTTTGCCGTTGTTGCAGACGAGGTTCGCGTGCTATCACAACGCACACACACCTCAACCGAAGAAATTCGCTCGACGATCGAGACCTTGCAGCAAACCACACAACGCGCTGTGACTATCATGGATACAAGCTCTCAGCTCGCGCAAGGTTCGGTGGAAGATGCTGATCGCGCAGCACTGGCTCTGGATGAAATCAACGCGGCCGTTGCGCTGATCAGCGATATGGCAACGCAAATTGCGACAGCCGCCGAAGAGCAAACGCACGTAACCAATGAAATCACGCAAAACGTCACGTCCATTAAAGATGTGACCGATCACTTGGTAGTTGGTGCCGAAGAATCGATGAATCAATCTGCTGAGCTGAAATCGCAAGCTGAGGATCTCAACTCGAAAGTGGCGACGTTTAAACTGGCTTAAACGCCACATTAAGGACGCTCTTAAAAACAATAACCCCCCGCTAGCAACTTTGTTACTAGCGGGGTTTGTTTTTATGGATCGACGTTTTTATTGCAGATAGCTTTCGAAAGACGTAAACCTACACCGCCACACACATCGGCGTGCCTGAGATTGGGTCGTTAAATACTCTCGCTTGTAAATCAAACACCGATGCCAACATACCTTCTGTCAGTACCTCTTGCGGTGTTCCCTGCGTGACTAACTGACCTTTTTCCAACACCACCAAATGATCGCAGTAACGGCACGCTTGGTTTAGATCGTGCAGCACTACGACCACTGTTTTGCCTTTGTCGTTCATCTGCCTCATGAGTTTCATCAGCTCAACTTGGTGAGAGAGATCCAAGTAAGTGGTTGGCTCATCAAGCATCACTACGTCGGTATCTTGCGCCATTACCATCGCAATCCACGCCCTTTGCCTTTGACCGCCAGACAGCGATTCAACTGACTTGTCAGCAAACTCAATCACGCCAGTATCTTGCATTGCTTGCTCGACCAAGGCTTTGTCTTGTTGACTTAACCTGCCCCAATGAGAGAGATAAGGCGAGCGGCCATATTCGACCAGTTTTCTGACGGTAATGCCTTCAGGGCTGACAAGAATTTGCGGCAGCAAAGACAACGAACGCGCCAAGCGTTTATCCCCGTAGTTGCTTAGTGGTTTTTCGTCATACAACACTTGGCCAGAAGCGGGTTTATTGATGCGTACCAAGGTTTTTAATAGTGTCGATTTACCGCAACCATTTGGACCAACTAGTGCGGTAATTTTACCTTGAGGAATCGACAAAGAGAGATCTGGAATGATGGTCTGTTTGCCGTACGCGACGGATAAGTTCTGCGTTCGTAACATGCTTACCAACCTCTATAACGATACAAAAGAAAAATGAAATATGGTGCGCCAATAACAGATGTCAGCACTCCCGCTGGTAGCTCAATTGGCGGCTGTAAGCCTCTCGCTAAACCATCGGCGCAAATCACCAACAAAGCGCCAAGGGTTGCAGCGGCTGGAATTAACAACTTGTGGTTGTGGCCAAACAGCAAACGCGCAAGATGCGGCGCAAGCAGGCCAACAAAGCTGATCGTGCCTGCCACAGACACACTGATGCTCGCCAATAACACGGCAGCAATCAGCGCAAGAATTTGGGTCTGTCTTGGTTTCATGCCAAGCGTAGTAGCGCTTTCTTCTCCCAGTCCCATAACATCTAGCCGCCAAGCCAGCCAAAACGCCAATGGCAGTAGCAGCAATAGAGCACTCCAAATAAACGGCACTTGTTGCCAATTTCGTCCCCACAAACTGCCGGTTAGCCATACCATCGCCGTGTTGATTTCGATAGGGTGCACAATCAGAAGAAAATCGATACCGCTGGCTAAAAATGCGCTGACAGCAACACCAATCAGCGCCAAACGTGCTGGTGTTGGTTTCGACCAGTAAGCCAGCACAGCAATAAAGCCAGCAGCAAGCAAGCCTCCCGCCATGGCGACCATCGGCAACATTGCCACTGGCGCATTCGGATACAGCACCAAACAAGCGGTAGCCGCCAGTCCTGCTCCGGCGCTTATCCCCATTAAATCTGGTGAGGCAAGTGGATTACGGATGACGCCTTGAACTAAAACGCCTGACAGCCCCAACCCAGCGCCCACGCCAATGGCGAGCAACATTCTCGGTAATCGATATTGGTGAATCACAAAGTCCGAGTCAGAGAAAGAAAACAGTAATGCAAAAACCTGTTGAGCCGACATGTTCGCCGCGCCAACAAACAGCGTGAGAGAAGACGCAATCAGCAACAATCCAACTAATGCAAACAGTTTGGTTTGATTCATCATGATGATTTCCTCATTGCAATCGCGATAAAGCAAGGTGTGCCCAACAGCGCGGTAATCACGCCCACTGGCGTTTCAGCCGGAAAGGCAATCGCGCGTGATAAAGCATCTGACCACGTCACCAATGCCGCGCCACACAAGGCGGAAACCGGAATGAGAATGTGATAGTTGTGACCAACAATCGGGCGTACCAAGTGCGGCACTAACAACCCGACAAAGCCAATTGGCCCAGCAATCGCTACGCTAGTTCCTGCCAACAGCACAACCGCTAAACCACTGATAAATCGCGTAAGACGAATGTTACCACCTAGCCCAACAGCAACTTCGTCCCCCAACGCGAGTAAATTTAAGTTTCGCGCTAAGCCCATGGCGAGCACCAAACCTAAAGTCGCAAAAGGCCACAGTTGCTGCCACTGTTCAGAATCTACCGCGGAGAGTGAACCCGTTAACCAATGCAACACGCTGTAAGCCATGTCATCCGCCAAAATTACCGACGCACGAGTTAACCCTATCAGCAGTGCACTGATGGCAATGCCCGCTAGCACTAAACGCAATGGGTGAGAACGCGCGGAAAAAAAACCGCCCAACAACATGACCGCACCACCACTTAGTAGCGCGCCGAGTACTGCGTTGATGATTGGGTTCAATTGACTAAAGAATGGTACGCCGATGGACGCCAAGGCCATAAAACAAGCCGCACCAGCATTAATGCCGAGAATGGATGGCGACGCCAAAGGGTTACGAGTTAATCCTTGCATCAGCACTCCGGATACCGCAAGCGAAGCGCCAATTAATAACCCAGCATAGGCACGAGGCGCACGCAGCGTCGCGAGGATTTGATGCAGCATATTGCCCTCATCAAACGCAAACCAATAGCTTGTCAGATCATTAACGCTCAAGGAAAAGTTGGACCAGCCAATCATTGAGGCTGCATAGCCTGAGAGCGTACACAACGCCATAGCACAGACAAACAAGCTCGCTTTCCAATGCGATTTGCTAACCGAAGACGCGCTTTCCGAGCTTATCGCCGCACTCATGAGCGCTCCAATAACGCTTCAAGATTGCGGGCAATTTCTTCCGCAGCCAACATGCCGCGATTTAACGACCACAGTTCAGGAGAAACCTCAACAATTTGCTGCTTTTTCGCAGCAGTTAGCAACTTAAACAATGGATTTTTGCGCCACTCATCCACAATATTTGGTTGAGAGTAAAGTCCAACTAACAACCAATCAGGGTTGGTTTTTAGTAAAAGTTCGAAACTGGTTGGGATATACGCTTTTTGCTCAGATGGAGCCAGCGGGCTTTGGATGCCCAGCGTACTCAAAACGCCCCCAGCGTAAGAAACCGGGCTATGCAACCACATCCCTTTGTCAGAAACCACACCAAACTGAATGGTTTCTTGTGTTGCAAAATGCTGTTTGAACTCCGCCATTGTCTGTTTGTGCTGCTCAATTCGTTGTGTCATTTTCGCTTGTTTGCCAATTGCCACGCCGATTTTGTGTGCGGATTCGAGATTTTCTTGATATGTCTCACCACGGCTTTTTAACAGCAAAGTTGGCGCAATTCGCTGCAAATCTTGATAAATCGCGCGATGACGTTCTGCATCAGCAATGATCAAATCCGGCTTGAGCACCGCAATCGCCTCTAAACTCGGTTGCGAGCGCATGCCGACCGATTGCCAAGGACCAACCTTGGCACGAACAGCAGGAATGACTCGTGTGGCATCGTTGTCATCGGCGACGCCTACAGGTGAGACATCGACTGCCGCTAATGCATCGACAAACGAAAATTCTAAAACCACAATACGTTGAGGTATCGCTTCTAGCTCAAAAGTGCCTTGCTCATCTTGCACGCTGCGCGCCTGAGAAAATGCGCTAAATGACATCAAAGCTGAGCTCAACAGCATCAGCAAAACGGTTGAAAAGTGTTTGATCGTAAATTGTTTTTTATTTTTCATCTTGCTTTTTTCCAGTGCTAAGAGTTTTCCATTACCTAAGATCGGCAAAGTCGCCAAGGTAAATTGGCGACTTTTCTTTTCAAACTCGGTGAACGAAACGCTTAAAACTGATAGTTCAGATCCAGTGTGTAAGAGCGTCCCGGAGCTGGGTACCGACCAACTGGGCTTGTATCAATCCCGCGGAAGTAATACTCCTCGTCAAACAAGTTGTTCACCGCAACATTCATGCGTAACTTGCCTTTGTCGTCTTTGTATAAATCCGTCCCCAAGTTGAAGTTCCACACCATGTAAGATGGTACTTTACCCGTTGCGCCAGTTGCATCTTCGGCACTGGTGTTGGCGTTATCGGTATACGAATCACTAAAGTAGAAGCCCGATAGCGTGGTGTCCATGCCGTAAAATGCGTAGGTTGCATCCCAACCAAGCTGATGCTTAGAGGTGTAAGGCAGTTGATTACCTTTATTCGCGCCTTCTTCTTCAAGCGTAGCGTCTAGATAGTTGTAGCTTGCGCCTAAACTCAGTGCAGGTAGTGCTTCAGGCACGTAACGAGCAGAAAGCTCTATGCCTTGGTGAAGTGTTTTTCCGATGTTATCGAAGGTCTGCGTTGAGCTTTGCCATTGCAATTGATCTTCAAAGTCGATGCGATAAAGTGCAGCGTTAAAGCTGGTCGCATCTTGGGTGTAACGCGCGCCGACTTCGTAGTTCCAAGCCAGTTCGCTACCTTCTTCACCCAAACCTCGGATGTAGGCAATTTGTGGCGCACGAAGTGATTTTTGCGCGTTCGCATACGTCACCCACTGGTCAGTTAAGTTGTATGCCACCGTCAAACCTGGCAACCATTCCGTCACGGTGTTGTCTGCCGTTTGTTTTTTACCACGATCGGTAAACGTCATTCGAACCGACTCAACACGCAACCCAGGCGTTACCTTCAATGTATCATTGAACAAACCAATTTCGTTGCTAACGTATCCAGCAAACGCGTCCGTATCTAGATGCCAATCACGCGGAACGCTGGTTGCACCACCGGCGATTGGAGTCTGAGTGAGTTTGTAGTCAATGTCTTCATTAACATAACGGGTACCCACGATCCAGTTTTGAGTAACGGATTTACCTTCGCCAAAGTACATCGCCATTTTTGGCTCTATACCATACACGGTAAATTCACGTGGAGAGGTACGAACGTCCGTCGCTGGCAGAGCCGGATCCGCCCAATGGCCACCCGCGCTGTTAAAGCCCCACTTGAAAAGACGCTCTGACTTATGGCCAAACGTTAGCACTTCTAGCTCGGCACTGTCGGCAAATGGCAAATCGTGGATGTACTTAACACTCCAGCGCGTCGACTTACCTTCATAATCATCGTAAGGACGTTTCGATTGGTGACGATCTTGCTCGTAATCTTGTGGCGAAAGTGCGCCCGGCATTTGCGTTTCAGCATCGTAACGTTGCAGGAATGCTTGAATCTCTTGAGTGTCACTCAGTAGCCACTGTGCTTTGGCTTGGAAGTTCTTCACGTCCGTATCGGAATGTTCACGGAAGCTTTCACCTTTTAGGAAGTTACCTTCCAACTGTAGTGCAAATGTGTCGCTTAACCAGCCGCCCGTGCGTAGGTAAAAATCATTCAGCGGCGCATCACCGCCATCAAACACGGTAAGGCGGTTACTGATTTCAGTTTGCCACGTGTGTGGAATCGGTTTGGTCACTAAGTTGATCACACCACCGACGTTGTTTGGGCCGTACTGTACTGCGGCACCACCGCGTACAATGTCAATACGATCAAGCATCGACAGTGTTGCTGGGAAGATAGACTGACCAGTGTGACCATATGGCGCAAGTGTTAGCGGTACACCATCCATCAAGAACTGAGCATGACCACTACGGCTTGCTTTCAAACCACGTACGGAAATGTTAGGCAATACGCCCGTTCCGCTTTCATCCTGAACTTTAATACCCGGCACGCGCTGTAGCGCGTTATCAATCGAGCCTGCGGCGGTTTTCTCGATTTGATCGCGGGTAATGACGGTACGAGCACCTGGGTACTCTTTGACGTCTTCAATTTCAGATTTACCAATCACGCTACCAGTGACAACGACGGTTTCCATCGCGGTAGTTTGTTCTTTTTTAGCAGGAGCGGCAACCGCGCTCATGGATGTGGCAGAAGCGATTGCAATCGCAAGCACACTGTAAGTGGTAGACAAACCAGCACGTACACGCACTTTACCATCCAAATTCTGGTAAGACATTAAGATCTCCTTTGCGAGAAATTGAGCCTCGGGCAGAATACATCCCGTAGGCTCTCGGGGCTAAACATCCTCAATATGAGGAAAAAATCGGCTAACAGGCGCTAACTACGCACAAAAAGCCTAGAACTGATATCCGTAGCTGAGCATAAACTCGGCTGGTGCGCCGTAGCCAATCTGGTTTAAGCCAGACGTGCCGTTTGTTGCGCCAAGAATGTATTTCTCATCCAAAATGTTGTAAGCGTTCGCTTGGATTTTATGACGACCAGTGGTGTACGCCGCCATCAAATCCACCGTTGTGTAATCGCCAAGTGCGACAGCTTCGTCGTTACCTGCGTAACGGTCGCCCACGTACTTCACACCACCGCCTAAACGCCAGTTGTCATTCAATTGGTAAGTGCTCCAAAGAGAGAACAAGTGGTCTGATACATCGTTCGGCTTTTTGCCTGTGGCTTTGTCTTCCGCATCCAAATAGCTGTAACCCACAGAGATGTCCCACTGTTTGGTGATTTGGCCGCGAGCCTCTAATTCAATGCCTTGGTGACGCACTTCAATTTTATCGATCACATCGCCGTCCACGTTAGTTTGTGGTTGCTCTTGATCAATCTGGAACAGTGCCGCATTTAACATTAATGCGTTATCCAAAAGGTACGCTTTCGCACCCACCTCTTTTAAGTCGGTGTGGAAGAATTCCGCCAATTTTGGATTGATGTAGATACCAGCGTACGGTAACTGCCAAGAGCGCGCTAAACTGGCGTATACGGATGTGTCGGAATTGATGCGGTATACCAAACCAGCACGGTAGCTGACTTTGTCATCATCCAATTTTTCCTTATCTGAGCCCGCTTTTTGTTGTTCGAGTTCCATCGAGTCGTAACGCACGTTACCGATCAAAGAAAGGTCACCCCACGTATAGACGTCTTGCACATACAAACCTGTCGTGGTGGTGGTATTGTCACGAAATGGCTTAAAGCCCGGATCAGGCGTTGGACCAACGACTGGATCGTAGATATTTTGCGCAGGAAGCGTTTTGTCACTTGCCAACGTTAGGTCGATATCGATCTGGTTGAAATCTGCACCCACCATCAATTGATTGTCCCTGGTTTCCCAAACCAACTCAGATTGTAAAGTGGTCGTAGTACGTGGATCGTAACCAAAGTTGTTGACGGTTTGAGACACTTCATTACCCGTCACTTTGCCCTGACGCATGCCTTTTTGCTCAAGTTCGATATGGTTGAATGCCGCTCGGTTGTTCCATACCCATTGATCATTCAGACGCCATTCGTAATCCACCGCAATACGGAGACTGTCTGACTCCTGATAGTCGTTTGTGCCGCCAAAGTAAGTGCTTACTGGCAAATCAACTGGCTTGCCATTTTTTGATGGCACACCACGATACGGCACTAGTTCTTGATGGGCGTATTCCACGTCAATATCAAGGGTGTGACCTTCCGCTGGTAACACACGAATGGTCGGTGCAATGAAGAAATCGTTTGAATCAACATGATCAACGTACGAGTCGGCTTGACGGTATTCCAAGTTAATACGCCCGTTGACCTTATCTGTAAACGCCATTGAGCTGTCGACCTGACCAACATATTGGTTGTTGCTGCCTACACTACCGTTTACGTGAGTAAAATTCTCACCGTTAGCGCGTTTCGTCACCAAGTTGATGATGCCCCCAGCCGAACCACGGCCATACAAAGCACCCGCAGGGCCTTTCACAATTTCAACGCGTTCAACGTTCGCTAAGCTGCGGTAAGACTGCAACGTACCGTCATCTCGCAAGCCATCACGGTACATATCGTTGAGTGAATCAAAACCACGGATCATGAACTGATCGCGGCTGCCTTCGCCCAAGGTGTTATTGACCCCGGCTACCCCATCTAGCGCATCCACTAAGCGCACCGCGCCTCGGTCTTGCATTTCTGTTTTCGTTACTACGGATACCGCTTGTGGCACATCAAGCCATTCCACATCGGTTTTGGTGCCTGATTGAGGCATGTGTTCAGCATAACCTTCGTACTGATGCCCGAAGACTTGAATCGTTTCAGTTGCTGATGAGGTTGAGTTCGTCTCTTCTGAAGCCACTGCGCTTGGTGCTACTAGTGAAGAACCAATCGCGACCGCCAAGGGGGTCAGGGTCAATAATTTATTCATTCCATAATTCCGTTTAGTTGTTATAAAGCCAACGGATGGAAATAAGAACAAATATTATTTCTATTTGCAATATTAATTTTATGCTCTATATTTATTTACCCTAAAAACACAACTAACAACAAAAAAAACCAAACATAATAACAATAAACACTAAAACTTCTGCCCTCCGTCTCGCGAGAGGCACATTGGAAGACGACCGTGAGCGACTTTATCAACGTTAGAAGAAAATGTTAGAAAATTAGGAAAGCTCATGAAATCTACGATGATTATCGTAAGTCATGTCGTTAACGATGCAGTCACTCACGGCTTCGTGCCTGCAGCTAAAGCGATGGACCTTCACGTCGTTCTTATCACCGACCACAAGCTAAGCCATTTAGAGCTGGCGAGTCGTGATAGTCACTTTAATCCGGATACCATTCTAGAATGTGATGTCTTCAACCCATTAGAACTCATCGAAACCATCACGGAGCATGAATTAAAGCCAGACGCTATTTTCAGCAATAGTGATCACTTACAAACTTCCACCGCCATCTGCGCGCAATTTTTTGGCCTTCCATCCAAAGATTGGTCTGTCACGTTAAAGGCCAAAAACAAACACTTAACTCGACAAGTGTTAAATGAAAAATCCTTACCCAACACACAAAGCTGTTTGCTGCATCGCCATTCGAATGTGGCATTAGGCATGGCCTTCCCTGTCGTAGCAAAACCCAAAGAAGGCGTGGCAAGTTTAGATGTACAGCGCTGTGACTCCCAAAGCGAGCTCGATGCTTACTGCGAGGCGTTTTGGCAAAAGCACCCAAACGCCGCCATTCTGGTGGAGCAGTTTCTTCAAGGACCGTTGGTTACGCTCGAAACTTTAGGAGACGGTAACCAACTTATCGCCGTGGGCGGTTTTGATGTGTCGCTCTCTGAGCCGCCTTACTTTATCGAAACCGCCGCAGACTGGAACGGACCAAACGGCATTGCTCACCGAGAAGCTTGCTTGGCTCAACTGAAAGCGTTCGGCGTTGGTTTTGGAGTTTGCCACAGCGAATTTATCATCACGGAAAACGGCCCAGTTTTGGTGGAAATTAACTACCGCAGTATTGGAGATGGCCGCGAATTCTTGCTCAACAATCTCGCTCACTTCGGTTGGTTTAGCACAATTTTAGGTCTGCATTTGGGCCGAAGATTGGACGGCGATTACCAAATTCATGGCTCAGCACACGTGCACTATGTGGTTGCGGAACACAGTGGTGTTATTGATGGAGATTCGACCTCCTTCATCCAACACGATGGCGATGTCATCACCCAGCAACAGGTACTAAAAACCGCGGGAGAACACTTCCAACAGAGTTATTCCAATAAGGATTATCTCGCCCGAATTTCGATTGTCTCACCATCAGGGCGAAACCTCGACCAAGCGCTGCAGAACGCGCTTAGCAATTTCGATCTCGCTCCGACTCGTGAGGTGGCAGCATGAATGACAACGCTTTGTATCTAACGCAACGATTGATCGACACTTGCTTACGCGAAGACATGTTTGGCATTTTGTCGAAAGCCAAGTTCAGTAGCGACGCGCCAAAAGGGGGAATTGTTCCTCAAGGCGAGCAAGTCTGGCTGATATTTGCCAACTCTGATTTCACGTTGTATTTACCCGTTGCGCCAACGTATTACATGCAGCACTGGCGCTACGGTCACGCCAATGACGAAACACCACCAGGTTGGTGGGTGGAGAAAAATGGCCAAGTCGAGCATCAACAGCATTACAAAGAGTGGATTACACTACTAACGACACTGGCGCATGAGAGCTCTCACGAATTGTTGGCGGGGTATCTTCAAGAACTGGAATGTGCAGAGAAACACAAAGCGCTGTGTGACCAAGCGTTTCATCATCACGCAGACCAAATTTCTCAACCAATATCCGAGCTTGGTTCTTGGCATCAAAAACTGCTGCTAGCCGACCAGATCGCTTCTTACCTTGACCATCCGTACTATCCAACTGCGCGGGCGAAGTTTGGTCTGAGCGATGAAGACCTTGCTAAGTACGCGCCCGAGTTTGCACCAAGCTTTGCTCTGCATTGGATTGCGATTGAAAAATCACTGTTGACATTAACCAGCGAACAACCTGATTGCTGGCCAACCATGGAGCAAGTTGGGCTTCCTGCTGATTTTGCACTGAGCCACGTACTGTTCCCTGCGCATCCGCTCACCCTGCGATCTTTAGAAGCCTTACCCGAAGGTATGATAGAAGCGCCTTTAACGTATCTAGACGTGACGCCGACGCTTTCCGTTCGTACGGTGGTCGTGAACGACGCACCGCACATTCACATCAAGGTTCCGCTGATCATGCGATCGCTAGGCACGAAAAATATTCGCTTAATCAAGCCTTCAACACTGTATGACGGCCACTGGTTTGAACGCCTACTCAGCCACCTTGAACAAACGGACGCCGACTTAAACAGTCGCTTGTTCCATTGCAACGAAAAACACGGTGGACACATCGGCGAGGATAAAACCTTCGCGTACATCGTACGTGAGTATCCACTTACTCATTGCGAAGACAAAGCGTTAGTTCCGGTTGCAGCACTAGCAAGCCCAATGCCTGACGACCGCTTGTTCTTAGAACATTTGGCAGAACATTACTATCAACAAGATACGCTGGCGTGGTTCCAAGATTACGTCGATCTATTATGCCAAGTGCACCTCACCTTGTGGCTTCGTTATGGCATCGCATTGGAGTCCAACCAGCAAAACGCCATCGTTGCATTTGATCAACAGGGCAGAATGACGCTCGCGATGAAAGACAACGACGCGGCGCGAGTTTGGCCAGAGCGCTTCCGCTTTGCAACAGACCATGCTGCCGAAAAACACGGCGCAAAAACAATTCCAGTGGATTGCGATGAACTGCTCGACCAACGCATCAAAGTCGACAATGAATTGGCGCTCGGTCAGATGTTTACCACCATCACACTGCAACTGGATATCGCAGCGATTGTAGAATCTATGGCAGCGAAGGGCATTGCCTCTTCAGCATCGCTTTACGCCATCGTGGCCAAAAGCATTGCAGAGCAACTCAACCGATTAGAAGGCGAAGGGTTAGAGACAAAACTGGCTCGCGAGTTGCTGCAAGAGGCACCTGACTTATACGCCAAGTACTTGTTGAGCTCTGGCAGTTTGCTTTCGAAAGAAGCCTCCGGCGCGAGCGACATCAATAAGTTCTATGGTTTGTCGGCTCCGAACTTCTTGCTGCTTTCTAGCGAAGAAGCGCAACGCGCCTACTTAGAAGCCATCAAAAAAAGCGTACGTTAAACGATTATGACCAAACTCATCTACAGTGTGTTGTTGTGCCACTTTATCGCTGCGTTTGCCGCGTTAGGTATGCCGCTATTTCTACCCGTCGTGTTGCCAACGTTAGGCGCAAGCATTGATGCGGACTGGGCAGGGGTATTGTTTATCCTACCCACGTTTTGTACTGCGTTGGCGGCACGATTTTGGGGCAGCTTTGCCGATCGCTATGGTCGCCGCCGCTCACTCTTGCGTGCGCAACTTGGCCTTGCAGCAGGGTTTGCGCTGTGCGGCTTGGCAGACAACCTCGCCATGTTTGTGTTTGGTCTTATTGTTCAAGGAACCTTTGGCGGCACCATGGCCGCCTCAAACAGCTACTTATCTAGTCAAATTAAAGAAGCCAAAACACTCGGCAAGTCACTTAATAAAACCCAACTATCTGCTCGCTTGGCGCTGATCGTTGCGCCCATTGGGCTCGGCTGGAGCTTGTCAGAGACCAACCCGCTCAACGCGTACCTGTGGTTATGCGTTTTGCCTTTAATTGCTATGGGCATCACGCTAGCACTGCCAGCGGATAAACCCGCCGAACAAAACCTCGAAAAGCCAAACTCAGAATCTCAGCAAGAACAACCCATTGCACAGAAAAACGCAATGCATGCCATTCGTTGGATCTTCTTTGCTCAGTTCGGGTTTGCGTTTTCTATGGTGGTGACCTTTCCTTACTTCTCGCCGTTTGTGCAGCAATATGGCATCACTAACCACGCATGGATCGGTTTTTTGTACGCACTGCCGCATGGCGTCTATCTGTTGCTGGCAAGCAAAATCCACGTGTGGTCAGATGGGTTGAATCGCAATCAACCGCTGCGCACGTTGTGGCTTGGGTTTGCATTGCTGGCCGTGAGCTCTGCCTTGCATTTGATTGCGTCCGAAACCGCACTCATTGCTGCGAGAATTATCTTCGGCATCGCGATGGTGTGTTGTTATCACGGATTGCATCAGCATCTTGCGAGCAATCTGGATCGCAAACTCAGTGGCAAAGTATTTTCTCGCTTTGATGCCATGTCCAAATGGGGTGGCGTGGCGGCGGGATTTTGCGCTTCTTTCATTTCTAGCTTGGGGCTACTTGAGGTTCCTTTCCTACTTTCTGCGATAGTCAGCGTAATCACCTTGATCGCGCTGGTTCTCCACTCAAAATTTGGAAATCAACATGTTACAAACTCAATCCTCTCAGACTAGCGAGTTGCGCGCGCATGATGTGCAGCTCAATCGTGAGAAAGCCCAACTCAACACGATAATGGGTGTTCTTAATTGTTACTTACGTGAATTTGCACTGCCGAATCAACAAGTGGAATGGCACTACCAATCGACATCGCTACCCCAAACGTTAAAACGCAACTATTCCGCCAAGCAGCGGGTAGCCGTTCATCTTTCTCAACAAAATGGCGTGCTGGTTTTGCCGATTCACTACGCGAGCAAACTGGGCAAAATCAAATTGGCAGAACTGCCTTGGGCGAAAATGCCGGGCTCTGGTTGGGCGAAATTGGATGCCACGCAAACTCTTACGCTTTTGCTTAACTATCTCAAGCAGGTGTTGGCGATCCCGTTCAACCATGAGCTGATCGAACAACTGGAAAATAGCGTGCTGGTTACCGAGCAGTTTCTCAACGTCGCGCCCAAATCGCATCACAACGAGTTTATCGCTTCGGAACAGTCTCTGATTTGGGGGCATACTTTCCATCCGACCCCGAAAAGTCGTTCGGGCGTCACCATGGATGATCTCTTGGCGTTTTCTCCAGAAGTCGGCGCGCAAGTCCCGCTGTACTGGTTTGAAGTGGATACGTCCTTACTTGATGTGCTGAGTTCCGACGGAGAAGCTAACCCTGCTCAGCACATGCTACAACAGCTCGCGCCACAACACGCCACCAGCAATGGGAAGACCCTCTACCCTTGTCATCCTTGGGAAAGCTACACCATTTTGAGCAACCCAAGCGTGAAGCGTGCCATTGAACAAGGCATGATCGCGCCACTGGGTTTAGGTGGTGAAAAGATGCAGCCGACCTCTTCAGTTCGTACCCTCTACCACCCAGATATGGATTGGTTTGCGAAATTCTCCATCAACGTACGATTAACCAATTGCGTGCGCAAAAACGCGTGGTACGAACTCGACAGCGCCGTGCAGCTCACGTCGATTCTCAAACCAATTCGAGAAAACGAACAGCTGCACAACCCCGTATTTAAAGTGATGACAGAGCCTTACGCCACCACATTGAATCTAGAAAGTGTCGCTGAGCGTAATTGGGATGACAACACCAAAGCGCGCGAATCGTTTGGGATTTTATACCGCGAAAATTTCTCGCTGAGCGAAGTCGATATCTTAAAACCAACCCTCGCTGGCGCTCTGTTTGCTTACGACAAAAACGGCAACAGTTGCATTGCTCAACGCCTTAAAAACAAAGCGCGTACTACGCAAAATCGCTATTCCGACATCGCGACACTGTGGTTTGAGCGCTATTTGCATTGCCTAATTCCGGGCGTGTTTAATTACTACTTCAAACACGGGGTGGCGTTTGAGCCGCATTTGCAAAACACCTTGATTGGCTTTGAGCAAGAGATGCCGTGTTGTGTTTGGATTCGTGATTTGGAAGGCACTAAATTACTGCCAGAGTTCTGGCCAGCAGAAACATTAACTGATTTGTCTGAACGCGCGCGACAATCGGTTTACTACAGTCGCGAACAAGGCTGGAATCGCATCGGATACTGCACCTTTATCAACAACATCAGCGAAGCGATTTTCTTCATCGCAGAAGGTGATGAGCCACTAGAGCAAACGCTGTGGAATGCGGTGCAAAGTGCCATTGTGCGTTGGCAGTCAGTGAATGGAAAACAGCCGGAACTAGAAGCGTTGCAGAATGGCGGTCACTTCCCAAGCAAAAATAATTTCACCACGCGTTTGATGCAAAAAGCCGATAAGGAGTCGGGCTATACCCAAGTCGCTGCGCCTTGGCAGCAACACGAAAAAGGAGCGCAACATGTCTAATTCACTCTCTCTACCGACACGCGTTAGCCAGCAAATTCACACGCTCGCACAGCAGCAAAATCAACCCTTGTGCGCGTACTTGTATGATCTAAACGCCTTAGAAGAACACATCAAACAAATGCGCCACGTTTTGCCGAAAAATGTCGAGCTATTTTACGCAGCCAAAGCCAATCCATCAGGCCCGATTCTTAAAACGCTCGCGCCGTATGTCGATGGTTTTGAAGCGGCATCTGGTGGGGAGTTGGCACACCTCCACCAGCAACAACTCGATAAGCCATTGATCTTCGGCGGCCCAGGAAAAATGCCAAGTGAATTGCAACAAGCGATTGAGCTGGATGTCGATGCGATTCATGTCGAAAGCCTCACCGAGCTAAAGCGCATTGGAGCACTAACCGAGCGCCTCAACCGCCCTGCTTCGATCTTTTTGCGTATGAACATTAATATCGGCGACATCACGCTCAGCAAGTTGGCGATGGGCGGCAAGCCGACCCCTTTTGGTTTTGACGAGTCCGAGCTGAGCAATACTTTGATGTTGCTGCGCGATTTCCCGCAAGTGTCACTCAAAGGCTTCCATTTTCACTTGATGTCGCATCAGCTCGATGTTGAACGTCACTTAGCGTTAATGCAGCGCTATTTCCAAGTCGTGAAAGCGTGGCAACAAGAGTTTGAACTCGGTGAGCTGATGATCAACTTGGGTGGAGGCATGGGGATTAACTACCAAAACCCTGAGCAACACTTTCCGTGGATGGAGTTTTGCGACAAGTTGGAATTCCTCATCGCCAAAGAGCAAGTGCAAGATTGGACACTGCGTTTTGAATGCGGACGTTTCATCACGGCGGCATGCGGTTATTACGTGATGGAAGTACTGGATATTAAGCAAAATCTTGGCGAAAACTTTGTCATCGCGCGCGGAGGAACTCACCACTTCCGCACGCCAGCGGCGCAGAGCCATGATCATCCATTCGTCATCCTGAAAAGCGAGCAACACCATGAGATTTCTCATCCAATTCAGCATGCACAAGCGACCTTTGTCGGCCAGCTTTGTACGCCCAAAGATGTGCTGGCACGCAATCAACACGTCGCCCACGTCGATATTGGTGATTACGTTGTGTTTACCTTAGCGGGCGCCTATGCGTGGAACATCTCCCATCAAAACTTCTTGATGCATGAACCGCCGATCTTCCACTATTTTTAAACGGCATACTTCGCTTTACTCAGCCCCAATCATTGGGGCTTTTTTATTCCACTCGGCACAAATTAATTGCCATTAACCGCTTTGCGAAATAGCAATAATGCGTTTTATCAGCTCGTCGGGTTCCATCTTGGGATTGCGGTAAAAACGGAAGATTTCCGAGTTTATCGCTTGCTGAGCTACCGGATTGACCGCCATCGAATCAATCATACTCGGCACAGCGAGATTGTGTTTAACGCCGTAGTGAAAGTCTTGATATGACTGGACCTGACAAGGATTAAAATCGCTGATGTCGATATCGGTGCGTACCGGAATCGAGCCTTTTACCTTATTGAACTTAGCTTGAAACTCGACGTCTGTCAGCGCGCTCGCGGTTTGCTGAGCCGCCTCGGCAGAAAACGATTTGCTCGACATAAACACCAAACTGTCCATGTTGTAGAGGAATACACCATCGCTGTCCGGCGTTGGGTAACAGCCGATCTCTTGCGGAACTGAGACTTGATTGGCGAGCAGCTCACCCAAAATCCAATCTCCACCGATTTGAAACAGCGCATGACCGTCGGCTAGCGCTTGGGTCGCCGTATCCCACTTACTGTCAGGTAATTGGTTGTCGATCAACAAACTCAGGCGGCGAAATTGCGTCAGCGCTTGGCGCAGAGTTTCGCTGTCGATGCTGTCTCGCTCAAGTTTAACCATCGCATTGGTGTAGAACTCAACACCGCCAGTGGAGATCACTAAGTTCTCGAAAAGTTGGGCGACTTGCCACGGCTGCTCGCCGACCGCGATCGGCACGATGCCATTTTGCTTAGCAAGCTCCATGGCGGCGAACATCTCTTGCCAGTTGTTCGGCGCGGACAGATTCAGTTGTTTAAGCAGCTTGTGGTTGACCCACAACCAGTTCAAACGGTGCAGCGTAAGTGGCAGGGCGATATAGCCGTTTTGTGTTTTATTGATTTCGATAGACAGCGGGTAGAGCACCTCGTCCCAGCGCTGCTCATCCGCTACCGCGTTGACGTTGTGCAAAATACCGATGGCATCCCACGCTTTAATACTTGGCCCTTCGATTTGCGCGAAGCTCGGTGGATTGCCCGCCAGCGCGCGAGCTTGCAGTACCGTCATCGCGCTGTCGCCACCACCGCCTAACACCGGGCTTTGCAGCAGCTCGATATCATGCTGTTTTAGCTGAGCTTTGAGTGTTTGCAGCGCTTGCTGCTCGCCGTCAGAAGTCCACCAATGCAAAAACTCTACCCCTTGTGGTGACTCAGCGTGAGCGACGCAAGGGGCGAGCAACAGTGGGAACAAGAATACCAGTTTGTTCATAGTCAGTCTCTCGGGAAAGTCAGCGTGGCGCAGAGGCTGCCAAACTGAGAATGGCTCAGCGACAAACTGCCGCCGTGAGCCTTTGCAATGCTCTGTGAAATGGTTAACCCCAGCCCACTGCCTTCTTTATCGTTGCTAGCGCGGAAGTATGGCTGGCAGAGCTTTTCAAGTAATAAATCGTCAACACCATCACCGTGATCTTCAATTTCAATCTGGATCGACTCTGGGCTTTCACTCAGCGTAATGTCCGCTTGATGGCCGTATTTGAGCGCGTTATCGACCAGATTCTGAATGCAGCGCTTAATCGCTAACGGTTTACCAGCAAAGTGGGTGCGGATTTCACCGTGGATGCGAATTGTGTCCGGCGCATCGGCGATATTGGCGGAAATGTGCTGAATCAGTTGGGTGAAATTGATCGGCTCGATTTCCTCGTGGATATCGGTCTCTTTAATGCATTGCAATGCGCCTTTGACCATCAAATCTAGGTCGTTACTCAGGCGGATAAAGCGTTCTCGGTCGGCGTCGTCATCCAGCATTTCCGCCCGTAGTTTTAGGCAAGCAATCGGCGTTTTCAGATCGTGTGAAATGGCACTGAACAGCATCTCGCGGTCTTTAATGTGGCTGTCGATGCGTCGGTTCATTTTGTTAAACGCACGTACCGCCGCTTTCAGTTCGTTACTGCCGCGTTCAGAGACTTCGGGCACGTCTAATCGGCTCGACATCAGGGTTGCGGCTTTTGCCAGCTCTCGAATGGGTTGAATTTCTTTGCGAACGATAAACCAGGTACACAGCAACAGCATTAGCGCGGACACCAATAGCGTCAGCCATTGGCGCAGCTCAAAATAGTTAGTCTCTAGGTTGATGTAAGGCGCGGGTAGCACCGCCGCGAGATAAAACCATTCGTTCTGCGCGACTTCGACCTGCATCACCAGAATAGGCGGATTGAGGTCACCAAACGAAAGCGAATAATGCGCCCACAATAGCGGTAGTTCGTCGATAGGTAGCTCGTTGTTGAACACTTTGAGTTTGTCGCGCTGGGTGAACTCCACCTCGATATTAGGAATGCCGCTCAGCTCGCTTTCTAATACCTCGCGAACTTGGTTGATGACCAACGTTTTGCGCTCGCTCTCTGGCAGTGGGTCGACGTCAATCTGGTGATTGTTGAGTGAGACGAAAAAGCGCGTACCACCCATGTTGCGTAGTTGATTGAGCACCAAGTGGCGATATTCCGAAGGGAGGGTTTGAAAGAAAGCGATGGTGGAAGAAGCGCTCAATGCTAAGCTTTTGACTGTGGTGGTCAGGCCTTCTTTGTCGCGTTCGCTGGCGTGTTGATACCAGATAATCCCGGATAATACCTGCGCCAGAATGATCACCAGCAACAGGAACACACTGGTACGAACGACCAGTGATCCCGTCCAGCGTTTAATTCTCATAATGTACATCCGTGGTCAGCATGTAGCCTTTGTTGCGCACCGTTAGGATCAGCGAGCGGTCTTTATCTTCAAGGTGATGACGCAAGCGGCTGATCTGCACGTCAATGCCGCGTTCAAACGGGTCGGCATCGCGTCCCCAGATCTCGCGCGCAATGTCATCGCGAGACAATATTGATTGCGCGTGGTTGACGAACAAACCGAGCAGCGACAAATCCGCGCCACTCAGTTGCTTAACCTCGCGGCTAGCAACGTGGGTCAGTTGCCGGGTTACGGTATCTAATAACCAATCGTCAAAACGCACTTTACGCGTCAGTTTGCTATTGGCGGTCGTTTGGCTGCGTCTCAGAATCGTTTTGATGCGCGCGAGCAGTTCACGCGGACTGAATGATTTGGTGATGTAGTCGTCTGCGCCCATTTCTAGCCCCGCGACTCGGTCGGCTTCTTCAGTGACGGCGGTCAGCATGATGATCGGGATATCGGAGTTTTTGCGCAGTTTCTGGCACAGGGTAAAACCGTCTTCACCGGGCATCATAATATCGAGGATGATTAAATCAGGATGGTGATCGTTGAGCAGTTGCCACATCACGCCGCCGTTTTCCGCACAAAGCACTTCAAACCCTGCACGGCCAAGGTAATCTGACAACGCTTCGCGAAGGTCGAGGTTGTCATCGACGACCAGTATCTGCTTGTTTTCCATCCTACTTTCCCTGTGTCCGTCCCTGTGCCTGCCCCTGAGTTTGGCGCTGGCCAATATAATGCATTCTTAAACGCACATTCACAATCGAGCCGATTACAATTTTCACTTCTCGGTGTAAGAGATTTGTAAGCGGTCACTTACAAACTGATTGCCTTTTGTAACCTTAGGCGCCGCCTTGCTCGCTATGATCATCCTGACCTTACGTGAAACAACATGACCTGAAGGAATCAGGTCCTACAACACTGGCATTCGTCAGGAGGAAACCATGTTTGCAAGTATATTTGGACAACTACAAAAAATAGGGCGGTCGTTGATGCTGCCTGTGGCGGTGTTACCAGTGGCCGGCTTGATGCTGGGTATTGGTAACGCGGGCTTTGCGTTTATTCCAGACGCGGTCAACAAAGTGATGCTCGCCGCCGGTGAAGGCGTGTTCGGCAACATGCAGTTGATGTTTGCGGTCGGTGTGGCGCTCGGGTTATCAAAAGGCAATGACGGTGCCGCTGCGCTCGCTGGCTTAGTTGGCCTAATTATTATGAACGCATCGCTCGGTATCGTGACTGGCCTGCGCGGCTTAGAAACTGACGCCACCATCATGGGCGTTGAGACGCTGCAAACCGGGGTGTTTGGCGGCATCTTTATCGGTGCGGTCGCGGCAATCATGTACAACCGCTTCTACAACATCAAACTGCCGGAATATTTGGGCTTCTTCGCGGGTAAGCGATTTGTGCCCATTGTCACCGGTCTATCGGCGATCATCGTTGGTGCGATTCTCGCGTTTGCATGGCCACCTGTCGGACAACTTCTTGATGCATTCTCTCATTGGGCAGCGTACCAAAACCCTGTACTCGCGTGGGCGGTTTACGGCGCGGGCGAACGTTCTCTACTCCCGGTTGGTTTGCACCACATCTGGAATGCGCCGTTCTTCTTTGAAGTCGGCAGCTATGTAGACCCAGAAACCGGCAAAGAGTTTACCGGTGAGCTCACTCGCTTCTTCGCAGGCGATAAAACCGCAGGTTATCTGTCTGGTGGCTTTATGTACTCCATGTGGGCGCTACCAGCAGCGGCACTGGCGATTTACCACTGCGCGTCTCCAGAGCGTAAGAAAATCGTCGGCGGTTTGATGATGTCTGCGGCGTTGACCTCTTGGTTAACCGGTATCACAGAGCCAATCGAATTTACCTTCTTATTCGTCGCGCCGGTGCTGTACGTAATCCATATTTTCCTAACTGGTATTGCGTTTGCGATCACCGCATTTTTGGAAATCAAACACAGTACGGACTTTGCGCACGGCGCGATCCAGTTCTTCCTTTACTACCCAATGTCGAGCAACGCGTGGATGTTCATCATCATCGGTCCAATCTGGGCGACGCTGTACTATGGCTTGTTCCGCTTCCTAATTGTGAAGTTGGATCTGAAAACGCCGGGTCGTGAAACCGACATTGCAGAAGTGAAGATTGCCGGACAGCCTGATGAAATTGCGGTGGATGTAGTCGCTGCATTGGGCGGCAAAGCCAATATTAAGTCAGTCGATGCGTGTATCACTCGTCTGCGTGTCTCGGTAAAAGACATCGCTAACGTTGATGTTGCTAAGCTAAAAGCACTTGGCGCGCGAGATGTGTTAGTGATTGGCGACAGTTTACAAGCGATTTTCGGCACGCAGTCTGACTCAATTAAGTCAGAAGTGCACAGCGTACTCGCCACCTCCTGATCTTACCTCCCCCAATCTAGGTAAGATTTGCCAACCTCCTTGTGAGGTTGGCTTTTTCGTTTTCGGAGTAAAAAAAGCGAAGCCAATAACCAGCCCTACTTCGCCGCCGCGTTGGTTAAATTGCCCAGCACGCCGTTGATTTTGTTCAATACCTCGTCGCAGCCTTCAATATGATGGCGCTGTTTTAAATACATCGGATCGTTGTAAGCTAACCACGTTTTGCCTTCAGCATCTTCATACACCAACACTTTTTGGGGTAAATCGAGCGCCACCTCCTGCGCACAGATCATCAGTGGCGTGCCCACTTTAGGGTTCCCAAACACGATAACTTCGGTTGGTCGCAACGTCATATCGACTTTCGTGGCATTCTCTTGATGGTTAATGCGCGCAAAGACGTTCAACCCTTTTTCTTGCGCGATAGCGACAAATTTATCCGCCGTATCTTTTGCTGAATGCGTGCTCGCAACGGTTACCACACCCTCACCAGCCAACGCACTCAATGACGTCAACGCCACGACCAACCCGATGATTACTTTTTTCATTTGTCGTCCCTTCCTCTCTCTGAGTCGAAAACTAGATATAGAAAAACCAAGTGTAGGAAAACTATAGAAGTCAGATTCCGCTATCGCGAATTGCACTCTACCCACTCAAGAGTCGACCGTGTAACACGGATTAATTGATTCAGATTAATAAAGCGTTAACTAGCTGAGCATCAAAAGCGTGAAATACGTAACATTTACAGCCAATTTTAGTAAGAAAGAGAAAAATAGTGACACGCGATCAATTTGAGTTATTAGCACCCGGTGGTGATTTAGATTCCATCAAAGCCGCCATTGCCGCTGGCGCCGATGCAATTTACTGTGGGCTCGACCGCTTCAATGCTCGTAACCGAGCGACCAACCTCACCTTAGATAACTTAAATGGCGTGTTAACGTTGGCCCATCAGCACAGCTGTAAGATTTTCCTAACGTTGAATGTGCTGATTTTAGAAAGTGAAATTCCAGCGATTGTTCGCTTACTCAGCCAACTGAACACCACCAAAATCGACGGCGTGATCGTGCAAGATCTCGGTCTGGCCTACATTCTCAAACATCACTTTCCCGATTTGGATGTGCACGCTTCAACGCAACTAAACACGCATAACGAAGGCCAGATCCTCTTTCTCAACCAGCTCACCGCAAGCCGAGTAAACTTATCTCGCGAACTTAACATCGATGAAATAAAACATCTGGCGCAATTTGGTCGCGAGCACAACGTAATGATGGAAGTGTTTGTCCACGGCTCATACTGCATCGGATTCTCCGGAATTTGCTATATCAGTTCCGCTCGCAATGGTGCATCAGGTAACCGTGGACGCTGCAGCCAACCTTGTCGCGAACAGTACGAAACGACCAAAACGGGCAACAACTACCCACTCAATATGAAAGACAACTCCGCCTTTGGGGACTTGAAAGCGCTTGCCGATGCTGGCGTGTATTCATTAAAAGTGGAAGGACGAATCAAGAAATCACACTACGTCTATACCGTGGTCGATAATTGGCGTCAGCAAATCGATCGCTTGTGCGAGGGTTTGGAACTCGCTGAAGACACCACCGAGTTATACACGGTATTCAACCGCGATTTCTCCAACGCATTTTTGCAAGGTGATTTCGGCAAGGCGATGTACATCGACAACCCGCGCGACCACGCTGTAAAGCATTTTTCGAAGGTTTATCAATGCCAGTCTGCTGATGATGTGCAAGCGGTGAAAAAGAAACTCTACGACGACAAAACCGCGATCATTGAGAAAGTGGCAGAGCAAACCAAGTCGTTCGATGTCACTTCAACACAAGTATCCGGCAGCAGCTTGAAAGGGTCGATTGATGTGCCAACTCTGCCAGCGTTACCTCAACCAGAACCTCGCCAAGGTGCGCCAAAATTATCGGTTCTGATCTCGTCAGCACAAGAAGCCATGCTGTGCGAATACCAAGACATTGATGTTTACTATCAATTGCCAATGGGATTGTCTGGTGAACTGAGCGCGATGATTGAGTTGTTCCAAGCCAACCCAATGCTCAAACCTTGGTTCCCTGCCATTTTGATTGGCGAAGACTACCAAGCAGTTCGTGTATTTTTGGAAACCATCCAACCTGAATTGTTGATCACCAACAACTCAGGCGTCGGCATGATCGCAAAAGAACTCGGCTTAGGCTGGGTGGCAGGCCCACAAATGAACACGGTGAACTCATACGCGTTTAAATGCCTTCAAGACGAGTTCGCGGCAAGTGGCGCGTTTGTTTCTAACGAGCTGAATATGAAGCAGATGCGTCACATAAAGCGTCCGAAAAACATGCGCAGCTTCTACAGCATTTATCATCCAAATACCCTACTCACGAGCCGCCAATGTTTGTTCCAACAAACCGAAGGATGCCGTAAGGTGAAGGTCAACAAAGGTTGTTTGAAACGCTGTGATAAACGCACGTCTATCATCAACTTAAAAGACAATCCTTACGTGGTGCAAAAACAGAAAGGCAGCCACAATTCAATCTACAGCGAGCACAACGTATTGAACCTGCAAGTGCTGCACGATCTGCCGCAATTGTTTACCGATGTGTTGATCGATCTGCGTGATATCCAGACCGAAACGAAACTCTCAGCAAGCAAACCTGAGTTGATTGACGCGTTCTTAGCTCTACTTGAAGATCACAGTGAACAAGCCGTCCAAACGCTGAATGCCATGATTCAACCAACAACCAACGCGCAGTATTTGAAGGGGTTGTAGGGGAACAAAACTAGGTTCTACAACTTTTTGCTAAGGGCCAAACAAATAGGGGGAACTCTCAGGATTGCTTTGCCTGAGCGCCTCAATGCCAAGGTGAGAAAAATACCAATGAAGAGTACAAGTACCATCTTGGGACATCAGTGTATACGCTCCGGAGTTGAGCCATATCTTCTCTCCGACAGACACACCAACACCATCAATAAAGCAACGGTTCAAGCGATCACTCTCAAGCACGTACCAACCCGAGCGCAGTAAATCGCCTCGAACACTAGATTGTGTTTTTAACCCAAGAGTCAGAATAAACGGAGCAATAGATACATAGTGTTGCCGAAGAGCATCACGGTCCTCCTCTAATAACCAATCAGGAATTCGATAACTTTCGACGATGAGTATCGGCTTTACTGCACGAATTTCCTGCCAAACGTCATACTGACCCCGATAGTAGTTGTCTATCTTGATGGCAGATGTTCGCCAATGATAAGTAGATGGACGAAAAAGACCTATTCCTTCATAGGCAAAGATAGCGTCGTCAACTTGCGTGTGCCTTTCTATGAATGTTTGTAGGGCGACTTGGTGCTGATTATTATGTTGTACCGGATAGTGGAGGATACGAGCAATCACAATCAAGAATAGTACGATACAAGTGACGACCGTCCCTTTCGACCACTCCCGAGTAGATGAAACAACGTACTGGATTGAGAACGCAACAAATACCGCAAGTATAGGGTAAAGTGTGACCAAGTTATATGCATGATAGTGAGGGTTAGCCAAAACCGACAACACAGCTAATATAACCAAAGCTATCAAAAACTGAGCTTGCTTAAACGACAGTACTTTCCACTTACCGACACATATTCCCACTCCTATGAGAGCAAACAGCCAATAAACAATATCATGTAAAAAGTACTGTATCAGTACATCAACCTTCAGAGAGTTTGCGTCACTAACATGCGATGTCGAATACAGAAATAAATCAAACGTCGTGTACAAAAACAGTTCAAGTGAAGAGATTCCAACGGTCGCAACAAACAAAGCTACGCAAGAGATAATGCCTAACAAAAGCGCACTGACATCCAAGACAAAGTCACGTACGGAGCGCTTTTGAATTAGCCGAATAAGCCCGAAGAGCCCAATCACTACGCCAATCAAAATCGCCTTAAATTTGAAGAGTATCGCAAGCCCGAATAATAACCCCACCCAAAACAATTTATGAGCATCACTTCCTGGGCACACATACAACACAATGATTATTTGTAACCAAAGAAAAAGAATAACGAGGTCAGGACGAAGGTCAATGCCACGCATCACCATCGCAGAAGAGGCAAAGAGCAATAACAATGTAGTGAGTGCAATATTGACTGTAAATATTTGGCGAAGAAGCACATAGACTTGCCAACCTATCGCCAACAAAAACAAAACAAAAAACGAACGAAAAACGTAAATAAGCTCGAATCGTTCGCCAAAGAAAAAGTAAACTGGCGTCATCCAATCAAAAAGCAAAGTATAGCTATCAACATTGAAGTCAAGATTCGGCCGTTTCCCAACGCTCATTAACCATGTGGTATAAAGCGCCATGTAATCATCATTAACGAGCGCGAGATTGAATATGATGTAAACATAAAAACCGAATAACAGACTTAAGTTAATCCCAAGTAGCCATCTAACTCTTGCTTCACTCATCGCTTCTTAAGTATCCAAACTTGTTTCGTTTTGAGTAAACTCGGCCAAATTGACTCAAGCCATATCAACGGGCGCATTAAAATGCCTGGAATAAAGTTATAGACAAAGCTAGGAAAGAGCAGGATCACTTGAGAGTCTATAACCTCGAAACCGTGTGCATCTGCCAGCTTGTAAATACTAGATGTGCTATTGGTGTAAACATCTCCTCCTAGCTGTTCAGAAAAAAGTCGGGTCCAAGTTCGCGGAGACCACCTTAGGCTATCAAAAATAAGATATCCTTCTGGTGCAATTACCCGTTCAAACTCCGAAAACAACCGATCTTGATCATCGCAATGAAACAGAAAACGACTAGATAATACTACTGAAAACTGCTGCTCTGGATATGTCGTTGAATAGATGTCTTGTTTAGAAAAATGTGTTTTTTGGAACAAAGGGTTCTCGTAACAAACTGCGAGCATCTCATCAGAGTAATCTGCCGCATAAACTTTTTTAAAGCCAGACGCCTTAATAGTTGGAAGCATTCTTCCCGTGCCACAGGGTATATCTAGAATTGACTCTTGCAAGGAGCAGATATTAAGAAACTGTGAAAACAAAGACACTTCAGACTGATGTACAAATTGTCCACCAACATTTGAAAAACGTAGATCTTCATACTTTTTCACCGTTTCAGAATCACTGTAGAAATCTTGTTTTTCTTGCCGATTCGTTTTCATAAGTCACCTCTTTTCAGCGCTGAAACAAATGAGCTTGATTAAAGATGATGCGTTTCATTAATAGATATACAATTGGGAAACGAATCAACACGACCAAAATCTGCGAAATGAGAACATGAATGCCTACAATACTTTTAAAGATATAAAGCAGCAAAACACTCAAGAACAATGATCCTGCCGTTATGGTGATGAATTTAAAAAAGCTTCTTACATTTGTACAAACAGAAAACGTATATATTGAGTTCATGATGTAACTAAAGGCAGAACCCACTAAAAAAGACAAAACAGAAGATGTCAAATAATAGACATCAAAATAAATAAGAACACAAAAAACGAGGTAACTGACCAGAGTATTCATGATACCCACTGAACCAAACTTAACTATCTTCATCGCTACTCTTTATATTCCTTGTGTAACGAATAATGTAATCGGGTCGGTCTTGACCTTGCTCGAAAATTCGCCCGACGTAAGAGCCGATTAAGGCAATAAAGAACAATAAAATCCCTGAGAAAAAGACTTGGAAAAAGATGATTGATGTCCAACCATCGACAGTTGTGCCAAAAACGAACTTACTTACTAGTGCTTTGGTGAGATATAACAAGCCAAGTGACCACATCAATGTTGAGATAACAAACATCAGTTGAATAGGAAAGCGGGAAAAATTAAGTACCGCGTCTGACGCTAAAGCAAACATCTTAGTAAGTGAATACTTCGTTTCTCCTGCATGTCTACCATCACGTTCATATTGAATAATGGTTTGATTAAATCCGATAATGGCAAAAATACCCCTCAAGTATTTGTGCTTCTCTCGGTAACATGAAATGGCCTCTCTAACTGGCTTGGTAAATGCTCGAAAATCACCGCAATCTTCAATTAAATTAGCGGGAGAAGTAAGGGATAAAAAGCGGTAAAACAATTTTGCACTAATTAGCTTAAAAGCGGTTTCATTTCTTCTCGACAAGCGTTGGGCATGGACGATATCAAAGCCTTTATCGATCTCTTCCAAGAACTGTGTAATAACTTCTGGGGGATCTTGAAGATCGATATCAATTGTAATATTAATATCTCCAGTTGCAGCTTCGATTCCAGCAAACAAAGCGGTTTGCTGCCCAACATTCGCAGCAAGATGCACGATCACTAATCGTTCATCCGCCATAGCCAGCTTGTCTAAAATTACTGCACTTTTATCAACACTAGCATCATTAACTACAACAAACTCAAACAAATACTGATCGTATTGCTTAGCAATTTCGCACAAACGCGAGTAATACTCCTCGATGACAGACTCTTCATTAAAACACGGAGCGATAAAGCTAATTTTATCCATACTCCCTCCTACCCAAGGCCGAGTGTTTGCGCATAGCCAGACACAAAACTTTCTAACGTATAACGAACTTTAAACTGCTCTATTTGATTTCTAGACATCTGGTCAAGTTGACCTAACTTAAAACCGTTCTCTATCGCACTTGCACTCGCTTCTAAATCATCCAGATCAATTTCAATGGCATTAGAACCGAATTGAATGACATCCGATAATTGCTCGAAATCCGGAATCGCAATCGGTAATCCGCAAGATACCGCCTCCACGATTAGGTTAGGTGTTAGGCTCGTTCCGACACATGTCCTTAGTGGTAAAACCAACAAATCTGCACTCGCCATCTCAACTGAAATATCAATGCTCTCTTTAAACTCTATTTGGTGATGTAGCTCATGTTTAGAAACAAGTTTCTCTATATTTGCTTGGTCGCCGAAGCCACTGAGACAGAGCGTTAGATCAAAATCGATACATTCTCGCTTCTTTAGTATTGCAGCCAATTCAATTAAAGCGTCAACGCCTTTTGATGGCTTAGAATGCCCGATATAAAGTAAAGACATTCTTTGTGTCTTCTTTGCAGGAATGGGTCGCGAAAAGTGCTCAGAAAAAACCCCATTTTGAATGAAATAGACTGGCAAATGAGACAGAGAAGATAACTGAAATTTCTGGTAGTTACTGTGCACAATCGCTTGACAAAAATTGTCTAACAAAAGCTTGTATAAAGGCGCACTGATAAACGAATTAAATAGCAATAAATGTAAATACTTAAACCAATTCCGAAAAAAATAATGCTTGTTATTACGGACCTCGTCTAAGGTCAAATATGACTGCCAAATGGATAAAGTCGTCTGCTTTTGATATCGAGATTTTAAAAAGAAAAAAACCACCAATAGTTCTATAGGCGTAGCAATATGTAGGTTAACCTTCGCACTGTTGGTTTTCTCGATCAGCCTGTTGAGCTCTCTACATAAGTAAATAAGATTCATCAGCCCCTCAAACAGAGATTCATATCGACTCTCATTACGAAAGGTATGTTGTTCAACCTTAATATGAGAACGAAACTCAGTTGGAGTAACAGTGACAACATGATGTCCATTCTCAGTTAAGCACTGCGCTAAATTGACGAAGTTTTTACTCATTGCTTCTTTTTGATCACTTCGAAATCTAGCGATAGCTAAGATCACAAGTTCCATTTGTTTTCCTAATACTTATCGCACCTAATAACCATAGTATAAACAACGAGAACCTGAGAAACTGTTTACTAGTAAGAGAATCAAAATGATAAAAAGATAATGATTGAATTAGTTTTAAAAGGGCTCACCGAAAGAGCAAAAGGAGATAGATAAAAATCAGGGCTTTATTGCAGTTCGGTCCATTAAAACCAGTCACAGTCCTTGAACACTCGCCTTGCACTGACTACAATGACGCACTTTTTTTAATGACTTCAAGGTCACACAAAATGACAGATACAGCTAAACCAGCTCTACCAGATCGCCTAGCGGGTAACCCACGTAGCCCATTCTTCATCAAAGAATGCTTCGAGCACCAAATCGGTATTCGTATCAACGGCCAAGAGCGTACTGACGTAGAAGAATACTGCATCAGCGAAGGTTGGGTAAAAATTGCTTCTCCTAAAGCAAAAGACCGTTTCGGTAACCCAATGCTAATCAAGCTTAAAGGCGAAGTTGAAGCGTACTACGTGTAAGCTGACCACGCTGAATATATTTGAAAGCTCGAGTTTGACTCGGGCTTTTTTAATGCCTGTCATATCCCTTCCTCATTTAATCTCTTCCCTCTTCTTTTCAGTACAAAGTAGGGTCTGTTTATCTTTCGAGATTAAGTTTTGTTCGAGATAAAATCGTTTTAGGCGAGGCAAGGAGTGTGTAGCCTAGCATTCTAAGTAAATACTCCTTAACAAAGCATAGAACGATTTTAGCCGAACCCTTTGGACAGCGTTTGTTGGTCATTTCTACTGCGTTATCAGCTTTTTTATGTAGGCTAACTACACATCAAAGCTTCTGCCTTGCACAAATACCCAACAATTCGCTGCAAAAATCAGCTCGAAAGGTCAACAGACCCTAAACTCGATGTAAATCGCTGTTTTTATCTGATTGTTGTCTAAAGTTTCTAAAGAACGAACAGCAATAGCGATTGCCAAAAGAAACGACACCTTTTGAATACAGGGAGAGGAAATGGAAAGCCCACTTGTCACACTCAAACACGCCAGCAAAAGCTTTGTCGATGGCAAAGAGACACATCGCGTGTTGGAAGGCGTCGACTTTACGTTGAACACAGGAGCGAGCGTTGCGCTGACGGGTGCAAGTGGTAGCGGCAAAAGTACCTTACTCAATGTCATCGCTGGCTTTGAGCCGCTTTCCGATGGTGAGTTGTGGTTAGATGGCGATAACACGGCGGCTTGGAAAGACCCACAATGGAGCCGATTTCGACATAAAAAACTCGGTGTTATCTTTCAGCAATTTAATCTATTAACGCCACTCAACGTGCAGCAAAACATCGCCTTCCCTCTGCATTTGAATCAACAAAAATGGAACGACTGGTGCGATTATTTGGTCGAGACTCTAGGCATCAGCCAACTGCTCGACAGGCATGTTTCTGCCCTTTCCGGTGGCCAACAACAACGAGTCGCTATTGCGCGCGCATTGGCACACAAACCTAAACTGCTACTTGCTGATGAACCCACAGGAAACCTTGACCAAAAAGCAGGGTTAGAAGTGATGAAACTGCTCAGTGAAATCACCACCCAAGGCAATACCGCCGTGCTCTTGGTGACCCACAGCCATGAATGCGCTGAATTTATGAAAGCACGGCTGCGATTGGATAACAGTCAGCTACAGAACAGCCATCAAGTAAACAAACATGAGCTTCACCATGAAGCAAACTAAGCCATCAAACACCAGATTCACTCATACTCGACTCGCCCTGAATCTGTTTGCAGCGCACTATCGGCAGGCGCCACTGCAAGCCGCCGCAATTCTGATCGGTATCGTGCTGGCCGTGACCTTGTTTGTTGCGGTGCAAGCCATCAACCTCAATGCCAAGCGCAGTTATGCTGAGTCTACCGAGCAGCTCAGCGCACAAGCTCAGAACTTAATTATTCCACCAGCAGGGCAAAACTACCTGCCTGAATCGCTCTACTTCACCCTTAGACAAAACGGACTCAGTGCAGCGCTACCTGTAATCGAAGGGCGAGTGAGAGACGAACAAGGTCGACGCTGGTCAGTACAAGGTAGCGAGTTGATTGCCGCTATCTCTTCACGTTCTCGCTATTCATCAGATAGTGAACAGAACGTCTCTTTGTTCGATAGTGCTTTACCTTTGCCTGAGCTTTTAGCCGGCAAGCCAATCGTGATGATGAGCCAATCTCAACATCAAAACTTAGGAGAGGTAGAAACCCTAACTCTGGACGACATTCCAACCCAAGTGGTGGTGCTACCTGACGAATGGCAGTTAGGTAGCCGAATGTTGATGGACATTGGCTTTGCCCAGCAACTGCTCAATAAACAAGGACAGCTCAGTTACATTGCGGTTTTCCATTCGGGTGATAAAGGGAATAAAGACACGCAAGCAAATTGGCAGAAGCTGATTGGCGATCAAGGGCAATGGATTTCCAACAATCAAAGCACAGACCTTGGCTCGCTGACCGACAGCTTTCACCTCAATCTCACAGCAATGAGCTTACTTGCCTTTTTAGTCGGGCTGTTCATTGCCTACAACGGCGTAAAATACAGTTTGCTGAAACGCAATCGTCTGTTAGTACAAATCCAACAGGCGGGTGTCGCGCCGAGCATTGTGTTCTCTGCGCTGTTAGTTGAACTCACTATTCTCGTTACCATCGGCGCTTCCCTCGGTTTTGTATTGGGCATGCAGCTTAGCCACTGGTTACATCCGACCGTGGCACTAACGCTTGAACAACTTTATGGCGCGACACTGTTACCTGGCACTTGGCAGTGGCAATGGTGGGCGCAAGCATTGCTGCTCACGTTAGCCGCAACCCTATTGGCGTGTTGGCAGCACTTTAAACAGCGAGTGCGCCAGCCGCTTTCCTCTCATGGCGGATTTTATCAAGCGCCGGAAGCCTCTAACGAAAACCAATTGTTCGTGATAGGTGCTGCGTTGACGGCTCTCGCACTCGCAGGGTTATGGCTGAGTGAGCATCATCGCTTTACCATGGCGTGGCTCGGCGTGCTTGTGGTGTCGATTCCATTGTATCTACCCAAAACACTCAGCGTCTTAGCCAATTGGTGTGAAAAGCGCACCACTTCCGGTTTGATGCAGTATCTGTTTGCTGAGCTGCGTGAGCTGATTTCTCCGCTTTCTCTCGCCATGATGGCACTGCTACTCGCCGTTACTGCCAATATGGGGATGAACACGCTAGTTGGTAGCTTTGAATCCACCCTAAAGCAGTGGTTAGAACAAAGGTTACACGCCGATATTTACGTCAGCCCTGCGCAAGGGGAAATCGCAGATGTAGAGCGCGCATTAGGACAGTTCGACAATGTTGAGACCGTCTACAAGCAATACTACGTCGACGATAACCTACAAGGCTTACCGATTTTGCTTGGCACCAAAGACAAAGACACCTTAGAGCAAACAATGGTGTTCAAATCGCATTTGGAGAACTTCTGGTCCCGCTTTTACCAAGGTGAGCTGGTTGCCATCAGTGAACCAACCGCGGTCAAACTGGGTTTATCACTGGGTAGCGAGCTCACGCTTGATGCCGTTCCAAATAAGAACCTACTTGTGGGTGCGGTATTCCATGATTACGGCTCACCTAACGGTGAAGTCTTATTAGCACCAAAGTTATGGCAAGAGAGTGGCTTTACCGACCTGCCAACAAGCCTTGGCATTAAAGTCTCAGGGGACCCACAAATCGTCTACGAGCAACTGCGCGAGCAATTGAATCTGCATCCGAGTCAACTCTACGACCAGGCGCAAATCAAATCCATCGCGTTGGATATTTTCTCGCAGACCTTCGCCATTACACGCGCACTCAACGGCGTGACGTTGATGGTCGCGGTGATTGGTTTGTTCAGTGCTTGTTTTATGTTGCTCGACGCGCGCAAAGCCGCCATTGCAAGGCTGTATGCACTTGGCGTCAGCCGTCGTAAATTAATGACCATGGTGGTCGGGCAGATCGTCGCTTTAGTCAGTTTTACTCTGGTTATCGCCCTGCCCCTCGGAGCCATGGTGGGTTATGTGCTGACAGACATCGTCACCTTGCGCGCTTTTGGTTGGAGCCTAAATTATCTGTGGAATTGGAGTGACGCCCTCAGCATTGCGGCAATCACCATCTTGGTGGCGGTGATTGCAACCTTGATTCCGCTGTGGCGATTGGTCAGCAAGCCTGTCGTATCCAGTTTGCAAAGCGAGGTGTTGTGATGGTTCGATTAGCAAGCAAACTTACTACTCTACTCATAAGCAGCTTATTCCTGTTCGGTTGTGAAGATACGCAGCAACAAAATATGGGCACGTTGCTGGGAAGCGGAGATACGCAAAGCGAGAGCAACCTATTCACCTCCGTAGAAAAAGGAGTTGAACTCACCTTTCCAGCAGACCATCAAGCGCACCCGAACTTTCGTCATGAATGGTGGTACTTAACCGCTAACTTAATTGATGAAGATGGCAACCCACTTGGCGCCCAGTGGACACAATTTCGCTTTGCTGCTGCGCCGCCGCCACCGCCAAAGGGCGAAGATGACGTGAAGAAAACCGAATGGCAGACTCAGCAAATCTACATGGCGCACAGCGCGGTCACTACAACGGACAAACATTACGCCGATGAAAAATGGTCACGCGCTCAAGCCTCTCTAGCCGGCGTCGACACTTCACCGTTTCGTGTTTACCTCGATGATTGGCAGTGGACTTCTTCAACCAACGACCTCTTCCCTGCCACATTGAAGGCAAACTCCGAACAGTTTGGCTACTCGCTGACGCTTACCAGCAGCGCACCTTATCAAAAGCAAGGCGAACAAGGTTACAGCACCAAAAGTGCCGATGGTCAGGTGGCTTCGTATTACTACAGCCAACCGTTTATTGATGTGTCTGGTGAGGTCACTATCGACGGCGAAACCCATCAAGTATCCGGCAAAGGTTGGATAGACCGAGAGTGGAGCTCGCAGTTCTTACTCGACTCACAACAAGGCTGGGACTGGTTTGCCCTAAGGTTGAGTGACGACACCAGCTTGGTGGTGTTCCAATTGCGGGATTCCAAAACCGGAGCAGCCAGTTACTCCAGTGCAAGACTGATGCAGCAAGACGGCTCTGGCATCGCTATCTCACAAAAAGACATTCAGTTAGAGGCGACTAAGCAAACTGAAATCCAAGGGCGAAAGTATCCAACCGAGTGGCAAGTGTCGATTCCTAATCAGCAAATCGAGCTAACCGTTTCTGCCCTCAATCCGAACGCAAAGATGCCCCTTTCTGTGCCTTATTGGGAAGGCCCAGTGCGTATTGAGGGCTCTCATTCTGGGACAGGTTACATGGAGCTAACAGGGTATTGAAATATTGCGCGGGAGCCCCAATTATTCTGCTAGAACAAATACTGGCAACCAAGTCATACACTGATTGAAAGGAAATATGATGAACCCAATTATCGCCTTGCTGAAAGAGAACAACATCAGCGATGAACAGATCAACGAAATCTTCCAGACTCTGACGCAAAACCCGCTCGCGGCAATGGCAACAATCAGCCAACTAGGTTTGCCACAAGACAAGCTACAAATGCTGATGGCGCAAGTGATGCAAAACCCTGCGCTAATTAAAGAAGCAGTAGACGAGTTGGGATTGGATTTCTCAAAGGTTGAAGAAGCAAAAGAGAAGCTTCAAAGCCAAAACCAAGGCAACTAAGTCTTAGCCATCTAGCGCTGAATATAGAAAAGGCCGTTAACCCAAACATCTGGGTTAACGGCCTTTTTTGTTCACTACTTTGTTGTTAGCTACTTTTTTGTCAGCTAATTATTAGCGATTTAAAGACGCGAATTGCTCTGCTGTCATGCCGTAGTAAAGTTTATCGTCAAAGCCTTGCTCTAGTTTGTAATAGTCTTTCTGACGGCCTTCTTGAGTAAAACCATTTTTCTCTAAAGTCCTGTAAGAGCCAGCATTAGAATCGTAGCAATCGGCACTGACTTTATGCGCGTTTAGCTCAGTAAATCCAATCTCGGTCATCATTTGGCAAGCGCGAGTCGCAACGCCTTTACCCCATGCACAAGTTGGTAACTGATAACCCACTTCGTAGTTGCCAGTTAAGAACATCACTGCGGTCACTGCACACATTCCCATGTACTGACCTTGTTGGTCACGAATCACGAACGTTGGGCTATCTGGCCAAACATCGTCTTTAATCGCTTGTGCCGTATTTTCAATAATAGGGCCAAAGAAGCCTTCATATAGGCTGTTGTCAGCAGGTGCGAAGAACAGATATTGATTGACCTTATCGTCGTTCAACATCTCGATAATATCTTGTAGATCAGAGCCTTGAATCAGTTGGATAGTCAACGATTCGTTAAATGGGATGGCTTCGCCTTGTTTTAGTTTTTGATATGACATGTGTTACCTCGTTATCTGCTGAAAATAGTAGCCCAGCGGATAAGAGAAAAATTGGATTTTTGCGACAACTTTCAGGCTGAGTAGCAATGTATTACGACTCAAAATCGCCATAGATATCGATGGTTAAGTCGCGCTTTTTCAAGTACTTGCTCGGCGTTTTTCTTAGCTGCTGTTTGAGGGTACGAATCAAATGCGATTGGTCACTGAAACCAAATTGCTGTGAGAAGCTCGCCCAATCAATCGCCTCTTGTTGCTTGTAGAGGGTCAAAATCATCTGCTCCAGACGTGCCATTTGTTGATACTGCTTAACACTCAACCCCACCACCTGCTTGAAACTGCGCTCAAGCGTTCTTCGAGAAAAGGCGCACTGTTTGGCTATCTCATCAATATCCATTGCTAACTCAGGTGAACGTAGTGCTTGAGCGTCCATCACGGCCACCGCTTTTTGCGATGCCAAAAACGGTTTGGTACGACAAGGTTCGATATTTAACGCATCTAAATGTTGTTTGATGTAGTTCAGCAAACATTGCGGTGAATCTTGCAACTCTAGCTGCCATAACCCTTGTTGAAAGCGCACATCAAACGCCGTGTTGAGCCAATCAAACCATTCGCATTGGTTAATTGCAGCTACTTGGGGTGCATCACTAAACCGTGATTCAATGGCATACAAACCCTCTGGGCGAAAGGTGATGCCGATACGCTTGATAGGAGCCGTATCTTCCAACAACAGCAAGTGTTCGTTAGCCGTTAATAAGTGGCAGCCTTTGCCAGCAAGCTTAGTGTCTCCCGTGTCGTAGCTGTAGCCTTGCTCTGGTGGCGTAAAGAGTAAATGAGCACGCGGGTTTGGAATAAGGTGCGGCTTGGGGTCAATGACTTCACCCTCTGGCACTTCCAAGTACCAAATTTGATGAATGAGCCATTCGTACTCTGGCAGAGACTGTTTCCAAGCTATCATGATTGTCCTAGCGGTTAGCAAAGATAATAAGCGCGACGTTTTTGCTTAAACATCTGCTCGTTGAGTGTGACTGATTGGCGCGCATCTCGCCACGCATTTCTCACCCTGCTCCCTTGCAAGCTTGTTGGATTGCGGTAGGCTTTGAGCAGAGAATACAAGCTGAACAGAACAAGGATATACCCCGATGCGCGTCGACTACCACCAACGACTGGTTCCTGTGATTCGTTATTTAGAACAACACTTTAATGAACCACTAAACCTGCCAGAAGTGGCCGCGCTGGCGAACCTTTCCCCTTATCACTTTCATCGCACCTTCAAAGCCGTGCAAGGCGAAACACTGGCCGACTTCATTCGACGTTTACGTCTAGAAGCCGCCGCCGATGACTTATTCAAATCCAAACAACCGGTATTGAACATTGCCCTAGAGTACGGATTTTCTAGCTCACAGAGCTTAGCCAAAGCCTTCAAGCAACATTATGGTGTCACACCTACGGCCTTTCGTGACTGCGAAAACTACCAGCAGTTTTCTGAATTAGCACGAAACAGCAAGATTGGACACACGTTGCGCAAGAATGGAAACGAAGTAACACCAAGCGATTCATATACTGGCTCTGAACTCACCAAATGGAGCACGACAATGGAAACGCAAAACTTTGAAAAAGCAAAACTGGCTTACATTCGTGTAAACGGCCCTTACGGCCAAGGCTATGAAGAGCCATCAGGTCGCTTGTATCAATGGGCAGGAATGAAAGGTTTGGCGGGCAATACCTGCATCTTCATCTACCACGACAACCCAGAAATCACGCCAGACGAGAAGTGTCGCACTGATATCTGCTTGATGGTGCCAGAAGATACGGAAGTTCCGAAAGGCATTGAGCTGCAAGACTTTCCTGGAGGTCAGTATGCAGTGATGCGCCAGCACATTACTGACCCGAGTCAATACTCAAAAGCATGGGATGATGTCATGAGCAAGGTAATTGAATCCGGTATTGAGAACGACGACCGCCCTTGCTTTGAGCTTTACCACAGCTTCGACCCACAAACGCACCATGCAGACGTTAGCTTCTGCACCGCCATCAAATAAACCAAAAGCCTGCATCGTTGCAGGCTTTTTCATTTCTTACTCTGGTTGCTTAAATCCGTTCTTCCAAACGCTGTTTATCTTTTAATCCAATTACTTAGAACACGAACGAATACCTCAGTATTTTCGTGATCCTACTTCGCGTTTTGACCACGCGCATTCATTTGCTCGGCTGAGTTGGGATTCATTTCACAGATTATTCATGAAGCGAACCTAGACTGAAAAAATTCTATCGACCCCGTTCGACCTACAACGCTAGGCACAATAAAAACTAGGTACTACAGCACCTCTAGGACATTCCATGAAGAAGAACTTACTTGCCATTGCTCTTGGTAGCGTGATTGCGCTGACTGCTGCCCCATACTCTATCGCGGCTAACGATGCTGCCGTCCAATCTTCGGCCGACTACTCACAGATCGTCACCAAACGTCAGGTTGTCGACCAACTGCTGAGTGACGCGGTACAAGCATTCAAATCCCCTGCGCGTATCTCACATGCGGGTTTTACCGCCAAAATGCCGAGCAACATGGAGATTGTTACCGACCGCTTACTAGAAGCCTACAAACTTGAGCCATACCGTACTGACCTGCTGATTTCTGCGGCAAACGCGCAGATCTACAACAAGAATGCAGACCGCGCGATTGAACTGTTCGAACAAGCCCTTTCGGTCGCACCAGACGATGTGGATTTGCACGCTTACTTAGCGGTATGGCAACGCTTTGAGGGCAACCAAGCGGAATCAGCGAAACACATGGCGACGCTCACGAAGCTCAATGCTGGTAAAGCGGCAGACATCCAACGCATCTTCGACACTGTAGACCGCGTGCTTGCCACGCCACTAAAAGAGAAAGCCGATAAAGGCAAACTAAATGACAAGGGGGCGATCGTCACACTGGGATACGCACTGAATCCGGATGGTTCAATGCACCAAATCTTGGTTGAGCGTTTGGAAACCACGCTAGCCATGGCAAAAGCAAACCCAGACGCGTTGATCGTATTGACGGGCGGCGTACCAAAGAACCACAAAACCGAAGGCAAATTAATGGCAGACTGGCTGATCGAAAAAGGCATCAGCAAAGATCACATCATTGAAGAAAACTACGCCACCAGCACGGTAGGTAACGCTCTATTCAGCAGCTACGCATTAGCACGTCATAACATCAAACACGCGACCATCATAAGCTCAGCGAGCCACGTACGTCGTGGTCAAACCTTGTTTGAAATCGCAAGCTGGCAAACTGGCCCGCAAGACATCACTTTTGACACAGTGAGCTATCCAGACAAGCCACTGAAAGACTTAGCCAAAGCCAGCGATGGCGAATTGCTTGGTATCTACCGCGATGCACTGCGTACCTACGGTATGTGGAGCTACCGCTCTTACCCGCTAGAGTCGCGTTAAGTATTCTCGACTCATACCAATCAAAAAAGCCTGCGTACTTGCAGGCTTTCTTGTCTTTGTGCAGTGATAAGAACCGCTTAAATTGCTTCGCCGTTTACCGTTACTGCCACATCAATGTTGCCACGAACCGCGTTTGAGTATGGGCAAACTTGGTGTGCAATGCGCGTTAGTTCTAGCGCTTGTTCTTGTGGCATGTCTAGCTCTACCGCTAGGCTCACTGTTAGTGCAAAGCCGCCGTTATCGTTCGGGCCGATGCCCACTTCCGCTGTTACGGGTGCACTTTTTAGATTTACTTTACCTTCACGTGCTACGTGCAGAATCGCGTTAGAAAAACATGCCGAATAGCCCGCTGCAAAAAGCTGTTCTGGGTTAGTTGCTGCGCCTGTGCCGCCCATTTCCTTCGGATATGACAGCTCTAGATCGAGAAGACCGTCATCAGTTTTTACTTGACCATTACGACCAGCCAAAGCGGTAGCTTGAGTTTTGTATAGAGTAGTCATGCGAGTGTCCCTCTTAATTTAAGTTGTACGCAATTTAATTGCTTGCAATCTTATATCGAAGTAAAGATCGTTTGCAACTATATTGTGCACAATTTATTTTATGACTCTCTTTCTCTGTGATCAGGTAGGCAACGCCAATGAGCCAGTGTTACACCGACAACACCATGACCGACGACGATAAACTCTTACTCGAAAACCAAGTTTGCTTCCCGCTCTACAGCGCAGCAAATGCAGTGATCCGAGCTTACCGCCCGTTGCTGGACGAGCTTGCTCTGACTTATTCGCAGTACTTAGTGATGATGGTGCTGTGGGAAAAAGACGGTGCCAGCGTGAAAGAGCTGGGATCACAACTGCATTTGGACTCAGGCACGCTCACGCCGTTGCTTAAACGCTTAGAAGCAAAAGGCTATGTAGAGCGCGGTCGCAGTGAAACCGATGAGCGCGTTCGTGTACTCAACCTAACAGAACAAGGTCGTGATCTTAAGGAACAAGCCAAGTCAGTGCCAAACGCCATGATGTGTAAAATCACCTTAGAGCTGGATGAAATGATCATGCTGAAGAAGTTGTGTGGCAAAGTGCTCGATAATCTGAGCTAACAAGATAGAAGCATCCGCTTCCCCACTTCCTATTAGAAAGAGCCTGCCGAGATGCAGGCTCTTTCGATCTTATTCAGAACATCCACTTAAGGTCATCATCAGTATTCTCTATTGCTAATCTGCCTTCATCTTCAATAAAACCTATCAAAGCAAACTCACTTACATCGGATTTCCCTATCAAGTGAAATAGGAAATGGCTATCAATAGGATAGTTACAAGCGATTTTCCTTAAACACACTCCGATGAGAATATACTTTCCGAAAGCAACAACAGCTCAGCTTAAAACATTCAAAGGAAAGTAAATTATGATTAATACTCAAATCAAACCATTTGCCGCTACAGCGTACAAAAACGGCGAATTCGTTGAAGTAACAGAACAAGACGTTCTAGGTAAATGGGCAGTATTCTTCTTCTACCCAGCAGACTTTACGTTTGTATGTCCAACAGAACTGGGCGACCTAGCAGACCACTACGAAGAGCTACAAAAACGTGGCGTAGAAGTTTACTCAGTATCAACTGACACACACTTCACTCACAAAGCATGGCACGACAGCTCAGACACAATCGGTAAGATTCAGTACTACATGCTTGGCGACCAAACAGGCAACATCACAAACAACTTCGGTGTGATGCGTGAAGGTCAAGGTCTTGCAGACCGCGCTACGTTCCTAATCGACCCAGAAGGTACTATCCAAGCAATGGAAATCACTGCTGAAGGTATCGGTCGTGACGCAGAAGACCTACTACGCAAAGTGAAAGCAGCTCAATACGTAGCAGCACACCCAGGCGAAGTTTGCCCAGCTAAATGGAAAGAAGGTGAAGAGACACTAGCTCCATCACTAGACCTAGTTGGCAAAATCTAAGTCACTGAAATTTAAGTTCTAATCAGTTCCGATTTCCTTTTTCTGATTAGAACTGAATTAGAGAGCACTTCAGGTTAGATACCTTGACGACCTTCTGCCTGATTTGCTCTCTCCCCCTCAGGTTTTATCTACAGTAACCACTTTTTATTGCCTATCTGAATAAGTAGGTGTGCAGTAATTGCGTAGAAAAAATCGTTTAGAACCAGGCATAGATTTTCGATAGCTAGTTCCTCTAACTACAAAATCTATAACGCAGTTATCAACGATTTTAGCTAGCAAGAATGAACAAATACTTGTTTTGATTGGTAACTATTTAATTAAGGTAGTAACAACTATGTTAGACCAAGCGATCCAACAACAACTCAAACAATATCTGGCTAATGTAAAAGAAGAAGTTCGTTTAGTGGTTAGTCTAGATGAAAGCAAAGCATCCAATGACATTTTGTCTCTAGCGAGCCAAATCGCAGAGATGAGCGACCTAATCACCGTTGAACGTGACGACAACGCAAGCGCACGTAAACCAGTGATGGCGGTAACTAACCCAGCAAAAGGCACAGCACTACGCTTTGCAGGCTTGCCAATGGGTCACGAATTTACCTCTCTAGTATTGGCACTGCTTCATTCTGGCGGTCACCCAATCAAACTAGAACCAGAAGTGATTGAGCAAATCGCAGCACTAGACAAAGATCTAGACGTAGAAATCTTCATTTCACTGTCGTGTCAAAACTGTCCGGACGTGGTTCAAGCGTTCAACATGATGGCGGCGATCAACCCGAAAGTAAAAGCAACCATGATCGACGGTGGTTTGTTCCAAGATGAAGTGAAACAACGCGACATCATGGCCGTACCAAGCGTATTCGTGAACGGTGAGCTATTCGGTCAAGGCCGTATGTCTCTGACTGAAATCCTAAACAAAGTGGATGACGGCGCGAGCGAGAAAGCGGCGAAAGCACTGAGCGAAAAAGACCCATACGATGTACTTGTTGTCGGTGGTGGCCCTGGTGGTAGCGCAGCTGCTCTATACGCAGCTCGTAAAGGTATTCGTACTGGCGTTGTTGCTAAGCGTTTTGGTGGTCAGGTTATGGACACCATGGCAATTGAGAACTTCATTTCAGTAAAACGTACTGAAGGTCCAAAACTGGCAACTGACCTAGCAGAACACCTAAAAGAATACGATGTAGATGTCGTGACCGAGCAACAAGCTGAGAAGCTAATGGGCGCAGCACACACAGAAGATGGTTTGATTCACATCCAACTTGAAAGCGGTGCAACACTGAAGAGTAAGAGTGTCATCTTAAGCCCTGGTGCACGCTGGCGTGAAATGAACGTTCCGGGTGAGCAAGAGTACCGCAACAAAGGTGTCGCGTACTGCCCACACTGTGACGGCCCACTGTTCAAAGGCAAGAAAACTGCGGTTATCGGTGGTGGTAACTCAGGCATCGAAGCGGCTATCGACCTTGCTGGTATCGTAGAACACGTAACGGTTCTTGAATTCGCAGACGTACTTCGCGCAGACCAAGTGCTTATCGACAAAGCGAACTCACTACCAAACGTAGACATCATCACGATGGCGCAAACAACAGAAGTAGTGGGTGACGGTACTCGCGTAACAAGCTTGAAGTACAAAGACCGCAACACAGATGAAATCAAAGAGATTGAATTGTCAGGTATCTTTGTTCAAATCGGTCTAGTACCAAACACAGAATGGCTAAAAGATTCAGAAGTAGCCCTATCTGAGCGCGGCGAGATTGAAGTCGGTAGCCGTGGCGATACTAGCTTAGAAGGTGTGTTCGCAGCGGGTGACGCAACAACCGTTCCTTACAAGCAGATCATCATTGCGATGGGTGAAGGTGCAAAAGCAAGCTTAGGCGCATTTGACTACCTAATCCGTAAGCAAGGCTAATCTCCAAATTTCTTGGACACAAAGCGCACGGTGCTGTGTTTTCTTCCCCGGAAAACCAATCGGGGCACCGTGGCAGCGATGAGTAACAAGAAATAAAATCAAAAAACCTAGAAGCCCAAAGACTTTGCCAGCAGGTACTAACTGCTGGCTTTTTTGGTTTGGGGAGAGGTGTAAGCAAATCCCTCAGCGCTCCGAGTTCAAACTGGAGGGAATGGCTCTACAATCACGGATAATTCAGTTCACTCCACCAGCATCACAACGCGCTGCGAATAGATTCTGAATACTCGCTTAGGCTCCTTCAGAATGACGCTGCTCGTTTAGCTCTCTTTCCGTCATTCCCGCGAACCTAGGTGAGACTCGGAATCTACTCACCGTAAACTCGATCGAAAATGAGTAGCACGAACAAACAAAAGGTGAAACAAGGTTGCAAGCACCTTACCCAACATTCAACCAGCAACCCCACCTAACCTCCCCTTGTATCAAACTCCGAAGCTCTCAACACGCAGAGCTCAAAAGGGAGGAACCGGTTCTGTGCTCGCGGATAGTTCAATTCACAACGCAACATAACAACACACTGAAAGTAGATTCTGAATACTCGCTTAGGCTCTTTCAGAATGACGCTCTTCGTTTAGCACTCTCTTTCCGTCATTGCCGCGAACCTAGGTGAGGCTGGGAATCTACTCACCACAAACTCGATCGAAAATGATTAGCAAGAACACGAACAAACAAAAGGTGAAACAAGGTTGCAAGCCCCTAACCCAGCTCTCAGATTCAAAGCACCAAACCCACCGAATTTCTCAATGTATCCAGATCCAAAGATATCAACCCTAAAAAATTTTAAAAAAGCCCTTTACCTCAACTTAACTTGAGGTTTTAGCATATTCATCGTTGGCTAGAAAATGACAAAAAGGAGCACATCATGATCCAACTAGAACATATTAACTTAGTCGTGAAAGATATCCCTGAAATGCTGAAGTTTTACCAAACTGCATTTCCACATTGGTACGTGCGTGATGAAGGTAAAGGCGAATGGAGTGGCAAACCAAGAAACTGGCTACATTTTGGCGACGAGTATCAATACATAGCCATGAGTGACCACGGCGAAGGAGAAAACCGCGAGTTGAGCGGGCACCAAGTTGGGCTAGCGCATTTTGCTTATGTGACCAACAACGTCGATGCAATCATCAAAAGACTAACCGATGCAGGTTATCCGATTGCCCAACCTGGCGCTGATGAACCATACCGCAAAAATGTGTATTTTATTGACCCTGCAGGTTTTGAGATTGAATTTGTTGAATACCTGGTGGATGACCCAAAACTTCGTAACCTGACAAGCTAAAAGAGATGTAAATAATAAAACGCCAGCAGATAGTGACTGCTGGCGTTTTATTTTATCTATCAGGCTTCTTTATCGCATTAGCGCTGTTTGGCGAAAACCTGAGTCCAGTAATACCCGTAACGTGCAGAGTGATTTTCGACAAGCGACGCGCCCATCTGATCAAAATCCGCACTCATGATATTAAGGCAGTGACCTTCACTCGATAACCACGCGTTAACGACGGCGTTAATGGTACTTTGCCCTACGGCGACATTCTCACCAATGGCGCTCCAAGCATAACCCGTTGCGTTAACTCGATCTGACATTTTGCTGCCATCAGAGCCTGTGTGGCTCATGAAATCGCTGTTCGCCATATCGCTTGAATGTCGATAAGCGGCGCTTTCCAAATCGTAGCTCCAAGTCAGGGCCCCTACAGGTGGCATGGTGGTTGCGCCACACTGTTGTGTAGTAGAGCGGGCGCTGTTGACCGCTGCAAGCATCTGCTCGGCAAATGTGCCTTGTGACGATGTGGAACCTGTGTTTTGTGAGCCGCTTTCTGCTGGGGCTGACGACTCCCCATCGCCGCCACATGCGCTGAGAAGTAGGGCCAAAGCAGGCACTAAGATCTTAGTTGGCATTGTATTTCCTTTATGAGTGACGAAGAGCAAACTGCGCTTTTCGATAATAACGCCCAATAAACTAACAAAAACCAATAAAAGCACCATATAGCTTAGGGGTTTTTAACCAAAGACTCACATGAAGTTTTCAATCGCCTTGGTTCGGTCGATAAATCGGCAACGTTTCAGCCCAAGTATGGAATGGCGTTTCATCCATATCCTGTATTGCTTGAGTGATAAAATCGATGAACACCCTAACTCGGGCAGGCACATATTCCCGGTTGGCATAGAGAAGATACACGCCATTTCCTGCTTGGCGCATGCTCGGAAATATCGGCACTAAACGCCCCGCTTTAAGCCAGTCTCTCGCGATAAAATGAGGGATCTGAGTTAATCCTAAGCCTTCTGCGCAAAGCTCTGCCATGGATTCACCGTCATTTACAATGTAGTTTCTTTCGGGGTCATATTCACTCGCACCGTCTGGTTCTGACATCCGAATCGGCAACAGTTTCCCCGTTTGTTTAAAACGAAAACGAACCCAAGAATGGTCATTGAATACATCCGAGCCACTCGGAACACCATGGCGCGCTAAGTAATCCTGACTGGCACAAATGATAAAATCGATAGGGCTGAGCTGACGCACAATCAATTGACTATCGTGAACGACACCAGAGCGAATCGACACATCAATACCTTGCTCAATAATATCAACGTAGGCGTCATCGTAATGAATATCGATAGTGATGTTAGGGTAGCGGCGACAAAACTCTTTTAATAAAGGACGAATATAGAGGCGACCGTACGAGACTGGCACATTAATCTTAAGCTGCCCTGAAAGTGCATCATTGTGACTTTTTAATGAATCCTCACATGCCGCCAGCTCTTCCAGTACAAACCTAGCAGTATTTGCGTACCGACGACCAGCTTCTGTCAGTCGGCTCTGTCGCGTAGAACGTTGAAAAAGCTGTATACCCAAATCGCTTTCAAGACGATGTATGGCTTTGCTCACGGTCGAAGGGTCAGTGCCATACACTTTGGCAGCCGCAGCAAAACTACCGCCATCTAAAGTGGCAATAAAAAATCGTAGGGACCGTATCTTATCCATATAACCAATGAACTCTATTCATGAATTTTATTCACTTTAGTAAAGACCAAGTGGCTCTTCAATCACTAATTAGCCTAAATATAATGAACCTCAATAACTTGATGCTCTGTTAGCGAGGAAAAAACCATGGGTAAAATCGGATTGAAGAATGCACTACAACTATTGATAGCAACACTAGTCCTATTCTTTGGGGTGCTTCAAACAGCACATGCCGCAGATAAACGAATTGGTATTCTAGTTTACGATGGCGTACTGACCTCTGATGTTACTGCTCCTTTAGAGGTTTTTGGCGTCGCAAGTCGTCTCACTTGGTTTAGTGATTATGACGTGCTCACCATTTCCGTCTCCGATCAGAAAACCATCACCACTGAAGAAGGATTAAAAATTGGTGTGGATGCTTGGATTGGCGATCAGCCGGAACTCGACGTATTGGTTTTAACATCCAGCTATGACATGGATGCACTAATCGAAAATAAAGATCTCATTCACTTTATTAAAACTACCTCAAAGGCGGCAGATTGGATGGCAAGTAATTGCTCTGGCGCGTATTTGTTAGCCGAAGCTGGCCTTTTAAACGGCAAAAAAGCAACAACTTGGGCCGGAGGTGAAAACGGCTTTCAAAGAGATTACCCTGCAGTCAAAGTACAAGTCGACCAGAATTTTGTCATTGATGATGGCGTTATCACTTCGAACGGTAGCCTAGTTAGCTATCAAGCTGCTCTTAAGCTACTTCACCTTATGACTTCAGAGTCTAAAGCTCAGGAAGTCGCAGATGCCATCCAGTACTCACGTTTTTCCAACCAACCATTTTAAGCGTGTAAGAAAGTAATCAGAGCCACCCTTCGATATTTCGAAGGTTAACTCTTCGAATTTATCTTCCTAATCGAACAACCCTTTTTATCACTGTAAAAGCGATAAAAAGGGTTGTCGTTCATCTGGCAGACACAACGTGCTCTCCAAACTTTTTATCTTAATGCTATGGAAAAACGTAAACGTTACGAAGCACTGACGAAAGAGCGATACCAAGAGATCTACCGTCTCGCGTATTGGTTATGCAAAGATCACCACCTTGCTCAAGATTTAGCGCAAGAAACCTTTCTGAAAGCGTGGCGATTCTTTGATAAATTAAATGACCCCAACGCCGCGAAGTCTTGGCTCATTACTATTTTGCGTCGTGAGAATGCTCGGCGCTTTGATAGAAAACAGTACGATTTTGTCGACATTGATGAGTGTGCAATACAGACAAAAACCTACCCTGGCAGTGACTACGACATGGCCCAAGATTGGCTTCAAAAACAAATGATGATTCTCGAACCCAAATACCGAGAGCCGTTGCTCTTGAGCTTAGTGGCTGGGTTGAATCATGATGAAATTGCCCAAGCCTTGAGGCTCAACCACAGCACAGTGGCGACTCGATTATTCAGAGCGCGTAATCAGATCATCGCACAGAAGGAGAGTCATTAAGACACAAAAAGTAGTCAACCATGTAAACTAACTGGCTATGCTCCGGTCTATTTCATAAGTCGTTACACAACTCGACGCTTTAACGCTTTACATCAAGCGCGACTAGATGAACACTTCTTGTCAAAGTACAATAACAGCCGACATAGAGTAGAGTCAGTAAAACATTATGAGTAACACGACGGCGAAAAAGCCGAATCCCTTATTTGAAATCCTTTTCAACGTATTTATCCCTTCCTTCATTTTGATGAAGTTTAGTGGCGATGAGCATCTAGGGACAGCAATGGCGCTGGTTGTCGCTTTGCTATTTCCTATCATTTATGGCGGTATGGACCTTGTCCGTAACAAGAAATTTAACTTTATTTCAGCTCTAGGCTTTATCAGTGTTCTACTAACTGGTGGCATCGGCTTGTTAGAGCTTGATACACGCTGGTTAGCACTAAAAGAAGCCCTGATTCCTGGCCTGATCGGTTTAGCGGTTTTGGGTTCAACGTTTACCCGCTACCCACTGATGCAGAAGTTAGTACTGAATGACACAGTGTTGAATCTCGCGTTGATTAACCAACGTTTAAAAGAAAATGGTAAAACCGATGCGTTCGAACGTTGCCTTATGTCTTCTAACTACCTGTTTGCAAGTACTTTTGCGTTCTCATCTGCAATGAACTACTTCCTTGCGACTTGGATTGTGACTAGCCCTTCTGGTACTGCTGCCTTTAACGAAGAGTTAGGAAAAATGACGCTGTACAGTTACCCAATGATTGCCATCCCAAGTATGTTGATGATGTTCGGTATTTTTTATTACATTTGGCGTCAAGTACGTGCGATGACATCGCTCGAAACAGAGCAAATCTTCCATCTAAAATAGCCCTATCATTACAAATAAACCCATAAAAAAGGGAGGATTTTATCCTCCCTTTTCTCAACAGACTCACTGTAAATCATAGCGTCAAAATGATTTTACCTGAAACTGCTGACGAGCGTCGCTCAACCATTTCAATCGCTGTTTGAAAGTCCTCTAACGGCAGATCATATGCAACGTTTAACTTTATGTCGCTGCTAATAAAGTGCTCTAACATTTCAGCGAACACCGTCTTTCTCCCACCTTTACCTACCGATTCTTCCCAATACCGCAAAAAGAATGTACTAAAGTCGATGTTGTTGGCCTCCATCGATTCAAAAAACCCAGGCGTATAAGGCGTTAACGACAATGTTCCGTAGTTAATGTATTGGCCGTTTTCTTTCAAGGTACGAATGAGATCCGTGCCAGCCTCACCACCTATCGCGTCCAGAGCGACCGTTGGTTGTGGCAGTTGGCGCGTTTGCAGCTGCGCTTGTAAGTCTTTCTTCGCGTCCAACACTGGAATCGTATCGTACGGATACTTTTCTGGCTTTGAAGTCACAGCAATCAGTGTAAAACCCAGTGAGTGAGCAAGCTGGGCGAATATCTTACCGATCGCTGACCCTGCCGCATTGATGATCACCACATCGCCTTTGTTCAACTTCGCCACTTTAGTGGTGATAACCCACGCGGTTAGCGCGTTGATGTACAATTGGCAGGCATAGCCGTTCTCCAAACTCTCAGGTAGCGGAAAAAGATTCTCAGGCGAGGCATCTATGTAGTATTGCCAAGTACCACTCATCGCCACCAACACCTTTTGCCCAACTTGAAGGTCAGTTTGACCAACTGCACTGACTTCCACCACACGCCCAACCGCTTCAAATCCCGGCACGCGAGGTGGTACGTGAACGCGGCGGTATTGCCCAACACCATGAATGGAAAGCAAGTCACTTGGGTTAATATTGGTGGCTTCCAGTCGCACCCGAACCTTGCCCTGAGCAAGCGGTTTGAGGGGCTCTTTTTCCAACGACAGCGACGTTTTGGGTTGACCAAAACAGAATTGATTCACTCGAGTATTTATCGTTGGTGCCATTGTTATTCATACCATGTAATTGAAATTCAAAAAGGAAGTTTCGCGACTTCTACTCAAAAGCATTAAGTGAAGTCGAAGCTCTGTATTTCTACCTGCGCGATGCGCCGTTCACTCTAAACTGTTGTGGCGTCATATCAAAATAGGCTTTAAATGCTTTGATGTAGGATGAGTCATTTTGATAACCCACTAGGTCTGCAATGGCTTGGATTGGCAACGATTCATCTAACAAAGAAAGCGAGTAAATTAGCCGAATTTGTTGCCGCCAAAGTAGAAATGAAGTGTTGAATTCCTTGGCGAACAGCCGTGATAAAGTACGCTCAGACGCCCCAATTTTCTCCCCCCACTCTTTTAGCGAACAGCTCAACGCTGGCTCGTCAGTCAGTCGCTCGAAAATCAGTTTTAGTCGTCTGTCTTGTGGCAGCAATAACTGAAATGTCTGCACGTTGCGTTTCAAAATTTGATCATGCAGCACCGCCAGTAAATGCAACACTTCTTCGTGGCTTGTCTCACCTTCACACAGTCTGCGGATCTCTTGTAAAAGCTCATTTAAAAACGACGTTAAAGCAATGGTTCTCACTTGTGGCTCGTACGTCGCACCAAACTCAGGGTTGAGGTAAATGCCAACAAATATCGTATTGCTTAGAGCAATCGACTCGTGTTGAACACCCGCAGGAACAAATAACGCAGAGGTGTGCGGAACCAAGTGCTGATAATGCTCCGTTTGTGTTTGCAATAACCCTTTGATAGGAAAGATGATTTGATGCCAAGTGTGTTGATGCAGCGCATCAATGTAACCTTTTGGCATGTCGATGGTTTTCACTAAAACAGGAGAATGGGGATTCGCGGCCATCATCTCATTGGAGGTGACGACGCCTGACTTCGAATCAATTTGGCGAGTTAGCATTGTTAGTTGTCTTTTCATCCCTACACCGACACAAGTTTACTAGGCTATCATGCTCCGCATCGCGAATGAAGGTAAACACTTTATCTCTCATTCAAATAATAAGGAGGTTATATGAAGAAAATCGGCGTCGTAAAAGCTGTGCTAGCAGGGAAAACCGTCCCTTATGCTCATGGAGCGCAAAGCGCAATCAACAAACAAGTGCTACCTGAGCGCCAGCACGCAACAGAGCTTGGTTTTACCAGTGATGAGCAAGGTGATCCGCGCTTTCATGGTGGCATTCAAAAAGCGCTTCATATTTACCCAAGCGAGCACTACCCAATCTGGCAACAAGAATTAGGCAAAAGACCAATTTTCCAATCCGCCGGCGGCTTTGGCGAAAACATCAGCTCCGAAGGCGTCACCGAATCCACGATTTGCTTGAAAGATAAAATTCGCATCGGCTCAACACTACTGGAAGTGTCGCAAGGTCGCATGCCTTGTTGGAAACTTAACGTACGTTTTGACCAACACGACATGGCGAGAAGACTGCAAGATACGCTTCGAACAGGCTGGTATTTCCGAGTGTTGGAAGAAGGCGATATCGGTGCAGGTGACGAGATTATTCTGTGCGAAAGACCTTATCCAGAATGGCCACTGGCTCGCATCATGGGCGCGGTTTTCACTGGCTGTTTAGATAGAAAAGAACTCACTAAGCTGTCTGAGCTGCCGTTAGTCGAGTCTTGGGGCAAGTTGGTCGAGCGCCGCCTAGAAACTGGCGAAGTTGAAGATTGGGAAATGCGCTTGGTTGGCCCAACTGTGGGTTAACACCCCAAAGTAAAATTTAAGCCACGCTCTGAACCGACTATGCCGTCAGAGCGTGTTTTTTTTGGTTTACTTCGCACTCGGGGCTGGGCGTTTCGACTTACCTTGGAACTGCTTAATGCTCTTCTTAGCATGAGTTCGGCGGTTGGCTTTTTTATCGCGTGGCGCGCGTTTGCTCTCGCCAGTTGATGGCTTATCCGTTACTGGAAAACCTGCCAGATCTTGCACTGGTAATACACGTTGAGTCAGGTGACGAATCGCGCTTAGTGCGTCCATTTCACCATGACAAACCAATGACATCGCGACACCTTGTTCGCCTGCGCGAGCGGTACGTCCTACTCGGTGAACATAGGTTTCTGCATACATTGGCAGTTCAAAGTTGATCACTACAGGTAATTGCTCAATGTGAATGCCACGCGCTAGTAGATCGGTGGCAATCAACACCTGAATTTGCCCAGATTTAAACTGCGCCAGTGCTTCTTCTCGCTCATCTTGACTCTTATTGCCATGCAACGCATTGGTTGAGATGCCCGCTTTATTCAGCTTCTTCGCTAAGCCATCGGCGTTCTCTTTCGCACCAATAAAGACTAATGCCTTAGTCCACGCGTTTTTTTGAATCAGTTCAATCAATGCCTTGGTTTTACTGCCTTTGTTGACGAGGTACAGCGTTTCAGCAATATCTTGGTTGGTGCTGTTTTCTTGATGCGCTGCAACTTGCTTTGGTGCCTGCATAAGCAGCTTCGCTTTACCCTTCAACTCATCTGAAAACGTTGCCGAGAACATTGCGGTTTGACGCTGGTTTGAAATCAGCCCCGCAATATTTTGCACGTCAGGCCAAAAGCCCATATCCAACAGACGATCCGCCTCATCCAACACTAGGTAATGGATATTGCTTAAGTCTAAACCGTTGTTTGCCAGATCAACCAAACGACCTGTCGTCGCGACAAGGATATGAGGATTTGTCGCTAGCGCCTGCTGTTGTTGCTCTTTATCAACGCCGCCACACAAACACACTGCGTTGAGTTCAAGAACTTGACCAACTTGGTTAATTGCTTCACTCACTTGCATTGCCAGCTCACGAGTTGGCACAAGAATCAGCGCTTTTTGCTCTGGATTGACACCCAGCTTTTCCAACAAAGGCAAACCATAAGCAAGGGTTTTGCCGCTGCCTGTATTTGCCAAAGCCAATAGATCTTGACCAGCCAACAGCTCAGGAATGGCCAACGCTTGAATATCGGTCGGTTTCTTGAAGTCTTTTGGCAGGGCGTGAATCAGCTCAGAACTCAATGAGAGAGTAGAAAATGGCATTAGCGAAACCTTGTACTTTTGGTTGAAGAGGCAATAAAAACAATGAAGATGCGGTAAAACGCAGGCGCGGACTTTACCACAATCTGCTAGGTGAACCATCCTATTTTAGGCGCTTAAACCAAGCGTCGCCTACGCAAATCTTCAGAAAACTAAAAAGCGCAAAAAAGCCGTTAGTCTGTACTGCCACAGAGCTAACGGCTAAAAACCCTTGAAGAGAACGCTTCGTCAGCCTTTCACTGCGGCTGAAAAGAAATGTGCAGTTTATTAAAGCACAGCTTTACGATTCGGTAAGAACACTTCACCCAACATGCAACGAACCGAACCACCACCAATAGATTCTATGGTAGAAACGTCGAATGGCAGCAATTTACCGTGCGTTGCCAATTGGTTTCTTTGTGCTGGTGAGAATGCATCGTACGCCGATTGCGACATCGCAATCACCTTGTCGCCGTTGATCGTTTCCAGTTGCAGAATGTTACCGCAGAACTGGTTCATCTGTTCAAGCGAAATTGAGATGACTTGCTTGTCTTTGGCGAGTGACTTCATTACAAAACGACGCTCAAATTCTGGGATCACTTCGTCACAAATCACGCAAAACTGTTCGCCAACCGCCATCATCACATTGGTGTGATAAATCGGCGCACCAGACGGCAAACGAGTTTGGAAAGAAATCACTCGTTCATAGCCAATACGATCGGCGTAATCTTCTAAAACCAGACGATCACAACGTTGTGAGAGTGCGGCATAGACCGTTTTATTTAGGTGGTCAAACACCATCACACCCGTGCTTTCTAAATACGCTTGCTCGTCAAGATATTCAGTTAGACTGCTGCGTCGATGAACTTCTCGCCCTGCTTGCGCTAGTGCTGCCACAAGCGCATCGGGACGTACTTCTTTTTGACGGTTTTCACAGGCCATTGGAAAGGTGTACAACGTGCCATCTGGCGTAGTGCTAAACCAATTGTTTGGAAATACCGCGTCTGGCGTCGCAACATCTGAAGTTGGATAATCAAACTCAACAACTTGAACGCCCTCTTGACGCAGCGTTGCAACCATACTCGCGAACTCGGCCATTACTCGACGTGAGACTTCTTCTTGGCTGAGTGACACTTTATGTTGGAACTCATTATCTTGTGCGGTTTCTTCATTAAAACGAAACTCTTTCGGTGGCACCATCACTACGCAGTTTGCGGTTTGGCGCTGAGCACTTTGCGTGCTTTCTTCTTTCCCATTAGCAAATTGGGTCACTGATTCGTGTAATAGCATCCAATATATTCCTTATCACTAGAATGAGGAGATTGTAAATTTATTGTTAACTTCAGTTTTGCTGTTTTGACAATTAATTTAATTGCACAAAAGTGTTTTTTGCTGCATTAAGTTTATTTTTCCCTAAATTTTATTGTCACTTTGCAGGTTTAAGATTTTATGGCACCGTGATGAACATGATAAGAATTCATCATAAGAATCAGAACCATAGACAATCACACTCATAACCAACTAGTTACATTTAAGACACAATCGGTTAGACTATTTTTTCGCCCCTCTCGTCAATCGGTCTGCTTTATCGAGGAGCAGGCAAGAAACTCTCATACACGCGGTTTCGTCCAAAGCAGCGTGAATCGATGGATTTAGCCACCCCAAATGGCACTGTTTTAACTTTAGGATGAGTTATGTTTAAACGATTTGAAGGCTTTACAGAGCCGTTCCCCAAATCTACGCCGGATCAGCCTCCTTCAGGGATGTTCGCTTTTCTGCGTTATTACACTCGTGGTTATGAAAAGCCTTTGATCATCATGTCTTTGATGGCCACAATTGTGGCTGTTGTTGAGGTAATGTTGTTTGGCGCCATGGGACAATTGGTTGATTGGTTGTCTACCAGCAATCCAGAAACGTTCTTACAAGACAACAAATCGGATTTGATTTTCTACGGAGCCTTATTGCTGGTTGTCATGCCTATATTGGTGATCTTGTACTCGTTGCTCGTTCATCAAACGTTATTGGGCAACTACCCAATGTCTATCCGCTGGCTTGCACACCGGTATTTGCTCAATCAAAGCTTGAACTTCTATCAAGATGATTTTGCAGGCCGAGTCGCAACGAAAGTCATGCAAACCTCATTAGCTGTGCGCGAAACCGTAATGAAAGCTATGGATGTGTTTGTTTACGTTACGGTTTACTTCACCAGCATGATCATTATGTTAGCGACGGCAGACTGGCGTTTGATGATCCCAATGATCGTCTGGCTGCTCGCTTACATCGCTATCCAAATCTATTTTGTCCCTAAGCTCAAAGACGTCGCTTCAGCGCAGGCCGATGCTCGTTCGACAATGACAGGGCGTATCGTCGACAGTTATACCAATATTCAAACCGTCAAACTGTTTTCTCATAGCCAGCGCGAAACCCAATATGCCGAGCAAGGCATGAAAGGATTTTTAAATACGGTCTATCGTCAAATGCGCCTAGTGACCGGCTTCGACGTCGCTGTAGAGATCTCAAACTATATTTTGGTATTTTCCGTTGCTGCTTTATCGATTTACCTGTGGTTGGATAGTGCCATTAGCGTTGGCGCGATTGCGATTGCTGTTAGTCTTGCATTGCGCGTAAACGGTATGTCTATGTGGATAATGTGGGAAGTTGGCGCCCTCTTTGAAAACATGGGAACCGTTGTCGATGGAATGAAAACGCTCTCTAAGCCTATTGATATTAAAGATAAACCAGGCGCAAAAGACTTGGTTGTCACTGAAGGAGGCATTCACTTTGATAACGTCAGCTTCCATTACGGTGAGAACAAAGGCGTGATTAGCCATCTCGACCTCAACATCAAACCAGGAGAGAAAGTAGGCTTGGTCGGGCGCTCCGGCGCCGGAAAATCGACTTTGGTGAACTTGTTACTTCGCTTCCACGATGTCGAAGACGGCAGCATTAAGATCGATGGACAGAACATCTCAGAAGTCACACAAGACTCTTTGCGCTCAAAGATCGGTATGGTGACCCAAGATACTTCTCTGCTACACCGTTCAATTCGAGACAATATTTTGTATGGCAATCCAGATGCGACAGAAGAAGATTTGCTGAAAGCCACTAAGCAAGCGCATGCCCATGAGTTTATCGAAACTCTGACCGACCCATTTGGTAATGTCGGATACGATGCGCAAGTTGGTGAACGTGGTGTGAAACTGTCTGGCGGCCAACGTCAGCGTATCGCAATATCTCGTGTGCTACTCAAAGACGCACCATTGCTGGTATTGGATGAAGCCACATCGGCTCTGGATTCAGAAGTCGAAGCAGCGATTCAGGAAAGCTTGAATGAATTAATGCAAGGGAAAACGGTTATTGCTATCGCTCACCGATTATCGACCATCGCACAAATGGATCGCCTCATCGTGCTAGATAAAGGCAGCATCGTTGAACAAGGTTCTCATCAAGAACTCATTGCGAATAACGGCATTTACGCCCAGCTTTGGGCGCATCAAACTGGCGGATTTATCGCTGAAGAGCTAGACAATCAACACGCTTCTTAACGAGTGATAAGCTCAATAAAAACGGCGCTTTAAGCGCCGTTTTTTATTTTAATCCATGGCTAGACGCTCATATAGCCATTGTGGTTTCTCATATATGAAACACTCTCCATGATAAAGCTCACACTTTTTCTGCTAATATACCGCCTCGTTGCGTATCCATTGCAATGAACACAATACAGAGTATTGAGCCGTCTTCATTTGTCATTTCACTTTTTGAGAAACAGCTATACTCAATAGATGGCTTAGTTATTATATTAACAATAAGGTAATTAGCTTATGTGTAAATGTGGTTCAATGCAGATCGTACAACTCAAACCAAGTTGGGCTGACAAGCTATTTGGCTACTCAGAAAGATGGAAATGCCAACTTTGTTGTAAGATCTACCGCATCTAAAATTAAAAATAGAATCTTAGTTTTTCTAAGAAAAAGCAGTGGCCCGACAATGATTGTCGGGTTTTGTTTTTCTGTACATCCATTTTTATCCCTTCGCAACACGGTCACTCATCACGGCAAAACCTAGCATCTCAATGTGACTTAGGTATAGAATCAGGCCCACTTATTTATTCCGATATTCACATATAACTGGTCACTATGAACAAAAGTTTGCTAACGAATGTCCTTGCTATCGCTTTGATGGCTGGAGGTCATCAATTACAAAACGACTATCTTTGGTATGCAGGGCTGTTTGCGTTCTCAGGCGCCATCACCAACTGGCTTGCCATCCATATGCTGTTTGAGAAAGTGCCTGGATTATACGGTTCTGGCGTGATCCCCGCCCGATTTGAAGAGTTTAAACTGGCTATCAAAAACCTGATGATGGAACAGTTTTTTACTGAAGCGAACATTGACCGATTCTTGAATAAAGAAATGGCGGGCGGTGTGAACATCGATCTTCAACCAGTAATTGAGAAAGTAGATTTAAATCCAGCATTTGATTCCCTAGTGGAAGTAATTGAAGGCTCTCAGTTTGGTGGCATGCTAGCGATGTTTGGCGGCTCGGAAGCGCTACAACCCATGCGCCAACCTTTCGTCGAAAAGATGCAAGAATCCATCATTGAGTTGAGCAAGAGCGATAACATCAAAGAAGCACTGAAAGAGCAATTCGAATCTCCTGCAATGATGGATGAGATAAAGCAGAACATTGAAGGTATCATCGATCAACGTTTAAGCGAATTAACACCGGCATTAGTTAAAGAAATGGTGCAAAAAATGATTAAACAACACCTTGGATGGCTAGTCGTTTGGGGCGGTGTTTTTGGTGGTTTAATTGGCGTTATCAGCACCTTTATCGGGGCATAATCGCTCACCGATTTATTAAAAAGGAGCTTCGGCTCCTTTTTTAATCGTGAAAAAGTAATATACCAAGCCACGCTAAATAAGGAGGCTCAACACATGCCTCGCCTAACCAAGGAGCTCGGGATTAACACCAAATCCCGTTTTATGTTCTTCTATGACCACTTCACTACGAGTTTGAATCACGCCCGGAAGCGTGCCTAACTTACTCGACATAAACTCCTGATACGCTTTCATGCTCTTAACACGAACTTTTATCATGGTATCGAAATCTCCAGAGAGCGAGTAGCACTCTTCAATTTCAGGCATCAATTCCACCGCTTTCGCAAACTTTTCAAAAATAGAAAAACTGGTTTGGTCTAAACGAATATGGATGAATACTTGCACATCCAGCCCCAACTTTTCCGCATTCAACTCTGCATGGTAACCATTGATATACCCTTCTTTTTCTAGTCGCTTTACACGCTCAGAACATGGAGAAGTCGTTAAGTTAATCAGCTTTGCTAGTTCTACAACCGGAATTCTGCCTCTCGAATGAAGCACTCTCAAAATATGTAAATCAATCCGGTCCAATTGATAACTCATTAACCCACTTCCTTGTAACCACTTAGAAAGCATCACATTAATCGTTGCTCAAACAATTGCAAACCATCAAATGCACAGCATGTGAAATTCAGCAGAGAATAACCAGAAAACAACGAAGGAGGGAAAGAGCTATGATTATTGCCGCTCACTTAGTAGCCGTGAAGTGAAGAGAAAAAGCAACCTAGCGGCTCCCGCGGAGTCGCAAATTTGAAAGCGCATGACACGCCTGTATAGATATGTCGTTCGGGCAACGCCGCCCTATTTAGCCATTAATCATGGCTATCACTCAGAGTTAGAGTGCGGCCGATGTATGCCGTGTAGGATGTGGAACAACCTCTCCAATTGCACGATGATTACAACAACGGCAGTAGTATTGAGGCTCCATCTCGTAATAATGTTCACCTGATACAAATTTCGCCATCAGCTGTGTAAAACTCACCATTTTGCCTGTTAACGAGTCAACAGACTGAGGCTCGCAACGCTTCATAATCACTTTATGTTGCGTTGATTTTCTACAAGCTGCGCAATATATATCCGGCATTTCTCTTCTCCCTACTTTTTCGTCCTACTGACAATTGACATATTTTGTTCAAAATAATTCCACAATTAAAAAGCTCCTTTAATTTTTTGTGCCCTATCTTCAAAAAATTGAACGAAAGTATCAAAAAACTGAGACATTGGTCAGACCTCAACTTTTGTACCATCAATATGAGCAAACGTGCTTATGTGTGTAATGATACGACACATTACACATAAGCAATTGTTCGGGCTTATTATTTAGTAAGGCGCATGACAACTTTACAGCTGGCTAGATCGAGCTTTCGAGACGCCTTGTTATCTCGATTTACCCCGCAAACCAGTTGCTAGCAGCTATAGCCGTCTCATCAAGGAAGAAATGCATGACGATACAACCGATTCTCACTACCGAAAGACTCGTCCTCCGGCCATTCAATATCGATGACTGCCAACAAGTGGCTTTACTCGCTGGAGATAAGCGAATTGCCGACATGACAGCAAACATCCCTCATCCTTATGAGCGACCGATGGCGCAAGCATGGATAGATAGGCACGATCCGATGTATCAGCAGCATCAAGGCGTGGCGTACGCTATTACCTTGCGAAACACTGGGGAGTTACTTGGTGCAGTGAGTTTACCGCGTATCGAAGAGGGCTACGGTACATTAGGCTACTGGGTTGGCGTGCCACATTGGGGGAAAGGCTATGCATTCGAGGCCTCCAAAGCCTTACTCGAATTTGCTCGAATGCACTTTGAGTTAAACGGAATAACCGTGATGCATTTGGTGGACAATCAGCGTTCTAAATCGGTGATCCAAAAACTAAATATCCCTTACATCGGTGACAAAACATTGCGCATGCAAGGCAAAGAACGAAAGGTTTGTGTCTACCAACTCACGTTCGTCGCTTCTGAATAAAGTCGAGGAATATGTCGGATGATCATCCATGAAACTTCACAAAATCTGCCCAAGAACAACCCTTTCTTGCTAGGAACTGTATTGTTGTCGCTGTTCTATTTTTCCTACCTAGCAGACAAGATCGTCGAGTTTGGACTCGTAGCACTCACAATAATAGGATTGAAACTGCTCTCAACGTACTTCACGCGCCGCGCGTTCAATCCTAAAACGCTAGATATCGATGCAAGCACCAACACCTTGAAGTACCGCCAGGGCTCAACGGTTTACTTCCGTCTACCTCTTGATGACATTGTCAAAGTCCAAATACAGAAAGAGTTCTTCTCTAGCAAAAGTTTGATGCTCTACACAGTCAACGACGCTTACCAAGTGCCGAATTCAGACAATTTCGATTCTCTACAGTTAAAGGATTTAATGAAACAACTTGAAGAGAGAATTGATGATCAATCTCGCTAAAACGAAAAGAGAAGACATTCTAGAATGTTGCCAATTTGGTCTCTAAATAGAAAGACAAAAAAGCCAGCAATAACGCTGGCTTTTCTCTGTATTAGTCTTGTGCGACTTTCACGCGAATTTTGCTTTTTTCTACGTTCGTCAAATTCAGTGCTTCAAGAGCAGAAATGGCTTCTGCTTCGTCCGGCATGATGACAAAACCGAAGCCTTTCGACAAACCCGTGTCTTGATCAAGCACTAGCGAACACAGTTCTACTTTGCCGTACGCTGAGAATAATTTGCGGATATCTTGCTCGGTCATGTGACGAGCCAAGTTTCTTACTAAAAGTTTCATAATGAACCTAGTTGGTTTGATAACGGTTCGATTCTCTCAGTTTCTCTCTGGCAAACCAAGTGAATAATATGACGGCGTTGACTAGATCATTCTAAGTACATCTGTTTAAATGATTTTCCGTTCATTTTTCACCCATAGGAGAGTCGGCATGGAAACGAAACGTCTCAAACTCATCCCTGCTTGTTTAGAACGAGCCGAAGAGGCGCATCAAGCTGTCGTTCGTAGCCAAAAAACTCTCGAAGTCTATCTGCCGTGGGTGCCTCATGTGCTGACATTAGAAGCGATGATAGAAGGGACAGAGAAAGCCATCGCAAACTTTGAAAACTTCGAAGAAGAGCTGCGTTACTACATGATTGAAAAGGAAAGCGATCGCTTACTGGGTGCGGTCGGCCTGATGATTCGAGATCCCGACGTACCATCCTTTGAGATAGGTTATTGGTTAGATAATGCTGCCGTTGGCAATGGTTATGTTGCCGAGGCTGTGCTCGAAGTTGAGCGCTATGCGTTTGATGACTTGGGCGCCAAGAGAGTCGCAATTCATGCTGATAGCACCAACCAAAAGAGCCGGGCTGTAGCCGAGCGCTGTGGTTATGAGTTCGAAGGAGAGCTCAGAAACGAACGTCTGACTACATCGGGAGAGTTGAGTAACACCGTTATTTACTCCAAAATTCGTCGCGACTAACACTCCAATCTAACCGAGCAATGCTAAGCTCTGATCTCAAGCTACCACCATTAACGTTAATTAAGTTTCAGATAAAACAAAGCCCGCTAAAATAGCGGGCTTTGTGTTCATATACGGGAAGTTACTAGTCTAGTTCAACCAGTTTTTTCTCGAACGACTGGTGTTGGTCTAACACGTCTTGCGCAGCACCACCCGTTGCTTTACTTACCACAATGATGGCAAGCGTAGAGAAGATGATGCCCGGTACGATTTCGTACACATCAAACCAACCGCCAGTTAGCTGCTTCCAAACTACGATAGTGATACCACCAACAAGAATACCTGCTAACGCGCCGTTACGGTTCATACCGCTCCAGTAAAGGCTAAGTACAACCGCAGGACCAAATGCCGCACCAAAACCAGCCCAAGCGTAAGATACAAGACCGAGTACTGAGCTATCAGGCGTCATCGCTAGGAATAGCGCAACAAGCGAAATAACGATAACACCGATACGACCAATCATTACGATTTCTTCAGAAGACGCTTCTGGCTTGAATACTTGCTTGTAGAAATCTTCTGCAAGCGCTGAAGATGAAACAAGGAGCTGTGAGTCAGCGGTACTCATTACCGCCGCTAGGATTGCTGCTAACAACATACCCGCAACGACAGGGTGGAATACTGCGTTAACCAATAGCATGAAGATCTTCTCACCGTCCTCTAGTTGAGTACCCGGATGACCCGTAACCCAAACCAGACCAACAAGACCAACAAGCATTGCACCAACCATAGATAGTGCCGTCCAAATCACTGCGATACGACGTGCAGTCGTTAGATCTTTGTTTGAACGAGACGCTTTAAAACGCGCTAGGATGTGTGGCTGACCAAAGTAACCAAGGCCCCACGCCGCTAGAGAGATAATGGCAATCGCAGATAATGGTTCGCCTTTCGCGTCATTCCATAGCGTTGCAAGTTCTGGGTTGATGTCATGTAGATCAGAACTTAGCTGACCTAAACCACCGTCCATTACCGCTATAGGAACAATCATTAGCGCAGCCGCCATTAGAAGACCTTGCACTAAGTCAGTCCAAGATACCGCTAGGAAACCACCGAATAGTGTGTAAGAAACGACACACACCGTACCGATGATAACAGCGTAGGTATAATCTAGACCGAATACCGTCTCAAACAGTTTGCCCCCTGCGACCAAACCTGAGCTGGTGTAGAAAAGGAAAAATAGAAGAATGAAAAACGCAGAGATTGTCTGAATCAGTTTCGACTTATCGTTGAAGCGACGTGACAGGAACTCTGGCAACGTTAGCGCGTCAGTTTGGATACTGTAGGTACGGAGGCGTTTTGCACTGATGAGCCAGTTTGCCCATGTACCAAGAAGTAGACCGCCGGCTAACCAGAAGGCCTCGATACCCGCAGCGTACGCATAGCCAGGCAAGCCTAGCAGCAACCAACCACTCATGTCTGAAGCACCTGCAGATAATGCAGCAGGCCACGGACCTAGGCTACGGCCACCTAGGAAGTAGTCAGATGAATTGGAAGTCCTCTTATACGCGTAAACGCCAATAGCAACCATAATCAGTAAATACGCCACAAAAGTGGACGTGATAGCAAAGCTATTTTCTATCATTAGATAGTCCTCGTTATAATTATTTCCTTCCTTGCCTGCCCTGATATTTTACCGTCTCAGCAATACATCAGAGTATAAAAAACCAATCTGGACCGGCTCTCAGTCCAGTTACTCCAGATTGGCATTACAAGTCAGGTTAGTGAGTTTCGTTCCCCAACTCGAGTAGAGTTGCGTTACCACCCACCGCGGTAATATTTATCGTTCGAGTGCGCTCAGTAATGAAGCGCAACGAGAGATGAGGATCATGAGCCAATTTCGGTGACTCTAAATCCGTTTCAGAAACTAAGCCGACGATTGCACCGTCACGCTTAGCTAGTTGAAGATTGAGCGCATGCTCAATCTGTGAACGCCCAACATAACCCACACTACGTACATCGCTCTCAAGCAACGGGGCAGACGCATCGTACGCAACAACCTGGACTAAGTTAGATGGGAAGTTTGCCAACGCTACAGCTTGCTTAACCAGTTGGTTTAGCTCTGCATTGTCACTGCAAACGACCACACTGTTGCCTGCAATTAAGGCACAGGTGATCATCGCAAAAGCACTGTATAACGCATTATCAGCAGGCTCGATGTTGTTTTCACAAATCACCAAAGCCACACCGCGTCCTGCGGCATACAGTTCGTTAGTTTCCCCTGTAGGGCCAACTAACTGGTGAGTTTCTGCAAGAAGAGTTGATGCTTGTTGCAAGTGGTAAGAAACCACTTTGGCAACGGTAGACTGCTGCCCTTCTAGTGCAGATTTAAATGCCAGAACATGCTCGCATTTGTAATCAAAATCAGTCAGATTCCACTGCTCCCACGCAGAGAATGCATCTTTAAAATAGGTGATCTGATGAACCATTATGCGACTCCTTATGCGTTTTCTGCTTGAGCAAGAAGATGTTGAGTAAAGCGGAATAGGTAGTGTGGACCACCAGCTTTCGGGCCAGTACCCGACAAGCCTTGACCACCAAACGGCTGTACACCAACCACAGCGCCAACTTGGTCTCGGTTGATGTAGCAGTTACCTACTCGAGCATGTTTCTCAATCCAACGGTACGTGGTTTCGTTACGGCTATGGATACCCATCGTCAAGCCAAAACCCGTTTTGTTGATCTGCGCAACCACGTTCGGTAATTCAGACGCTTTAAAGCGAACAATGTGTAAGATTGGACCAAATTGTTCTTCTTTCAGCACATCGATGCCCGAGATTTCAAACGCACTTGGTGAGACAAAGTCACCATGCTGGCACGATTCATCCAGCTGTAGCTGAGCGACTTTAGTCTGTGTTTTGCTCATTTGCTCAAGGTGAGCGAGGAGTTTTTGTTTAGCATTGCTGTCGATAACCGGACCAACATCTGTTTTGTGTAGGTAAGGTAAACCAACATGCAGTTCATTCATCGCACCCTGAATCAGGTTGATCATACGGTCTGCTACATCTTCTTGTACAAATAGAACACGAAGGGCAGAACAACGCTGACCAGCAGATGCAAACGCCGAACGAATCACATCACGCACCACCTGCTCTGGCAATGCAGTACTGTCCACAATCATTGCGTTTTGACCACCTGTTTCCGCAATAAACGGAACCGGTTTCGCGCTGCGCTCCGCGAGCGTGACGTTAATGCGTTGCGCCGTTGCCGTTGAGCCAGTGAATGCCACACCAGCAATAGCATCATGAGAAGTCAGTGCATGACCAATCTCAGCGCCGCGACCAGTAAGTAACTGAATCACACCTGCAGGGAAGCCAGCATCAAGCATTAGTTCAATAGCGCGAGCGGCAATTAAGCTTGTTTGCTCAGCAGGTTTTGCAACCACAGTGTTACCTGCAATCAGTGCTGCCGTTACCTGACCAAGGAAGATAGCCAACGGGAAGTTCCAAGGGCTGATACACACAAACACACCAAGACCTTCACGGCTAGAAATGCGTTTCACACCGTCAAAACCTTCTAGCTCAAATGGCTGTAGGTTTTGCGCTTGTTTCGCGTAATAACGACAGAAATCCACAGCTTCACGAACTTCATCAATACTATCGTGAATCGTCTTGCCCGCTTCTTTGTGACAAATCGCCACCAGCTCAGCCAGATTTTCTTCCATTAAGCCAGCAAGCTTTTCTAAACAAGCCGCTTTTTGCTCAACAGGAACACCTTTCCAATCAGAGAAAGCAGTTTGCGCCGCATCAATTGCAGCGGAAACATGATCAAGTGTTGCAAATGCCACTTTGCCGACTTCAATTCGGCGATCGTATGGTGCGGTGATGATCTCAGCCGCATTTTCCTTGATCATGCTTTCGGCAAAGCGTTCACCATTGATCATCGGGCCTGCAACCCACTGGTTGTCCATGAAGCTTTCGACCTGAGCTTCAAATGGCTTCGCTTCACTGTCGATGTCAATGTTGACGCCATATGAGTTCTTACGCTCAGGGAAAATATCGGCAGGCAATGGAATTTTGTCGTTGTGTAGCGTGTCAAAACCCGTCAACACATCCACAGGGTGATGGGTCAACTCATAAATCGGACAACGCGCATCAACTAGACGGTGTACAAACGAGCTGTTCGCACCATTTTCAAGCAGACGACGAACCAAGTACGGAAGAAGATCAGCATGGCTACCGACAGGAGCATAAATACGTACTGGCTGACCGTACATTTTCATAACATGGTTATACAGTGAATCACCCATACCATGCAGGCGCTGGAACTCGTATTCTTTGTGCTCCGCCATGACAGCAATTGCCGTAACTGTGTGAGCATTGTGGCTTGCAAATTGTGGGTAGATATTACCGCGAACACCTTCGCTAAGTAGGAAACGAGCACAAGCTAGGTATGCAACGTCCGTCGCTTCTTTGCGAGTGTATACTGGGTAGTTTGCATAACCCGCTTGTTGAGACCACTTGATTTCGCTGTCCCAGTACGCGCCTTTAACCAAACGCAGAGGAATAACGTCACCTTGCTCTTTTGCGAGTGCATTTAGCCACACCAAGACTGGTAGCGCACGTTTTGAGTAGGCTTGAATAACCAAACCAAACTTGCCCCAACCTTTCACAAGATCGCTACGGTACACTTTCTCAAATAGCTTCAGAGAAAGCTCAAGGCGATCCGCTTCTTCTGCATCGATTGTGATTGCAACGTCGACTTCAATAGCACGTTTTAGTAGTTGCATTAGTGAGTCATACAACTCTGTCATTACACGTTCTTCATTTGCGACTTCGTAGCGCGGATGTAATGCAGAAAGCTTGATGGAAATCGAAGGCGCAGGGCTGGTGTCGTTACCGTAAGTCTCGCGACCCACCGCTTCGATCGCCATTAGGTAATCTTTGAAGTACTTGTTCGCGTCCGCTGTCGTTAACGCCGCCTCACCCAACATATCAAACGAGTAGGTGAAACCTTTGTCGCGCATTGGGCGACCGTTCTTTTGCGCTTCTTCGATCGTACGACCACGAACAAACTGGTGACCCATGATCTTCATTGCCTGATACATGGCTTTACGAATCACGGGCTCAGAGAATTTATTTACCAGACGGTTTACAGCCTGACCTGGGCTCTGGGTGCCTTGCTCACCAAGACCAACCACTTTACCTGTTAGCATGAGGCCCCATGTTGATGCGTTAACAAACACAGAGTCAGAGTTCTTCAGGTGAGATTTCCAGTCTGCGACACTCAACTTATCTTTAATCAAAGAATCTGCTGTCGCGGCATCTGGGATGCGCATTAATGCTTCTGCAAGACACATCAGCAAGATACCTTCTTGAGTATCTAAGCTGTATTCCAGCAATAAAGCATCAATCATCTGGATTGACTTCTTATCGGCACGAATGGCTTCGATAAGGTGGGTCGTTTGGGTAGTGATCGCCGATTTTTCATCCTCTGTCGGCGTCGCTAGTGGCAATAGTTGCTCTAGCCATTGAGACTCGTCCACCATATATAATGGCGAGATCAGTGACCACAACTTATCAAGCGGCTGCCCGATAAATTCCGGTGTCAACACGTTCGTAGCTGTAAACATGTGTGTTCCTCAATCTCACTCCTCGAAAACCGCTTCGAGGATTATCAATGGCTGGCAGTGTATTTTGAGGCCGATAAGAATACTTGTCAAAAACTACGACATTTTTGCCAAAAACTCGCTTTTATAACAAAACATCCACATAGTCACATTCAAATAGGTAATATTTTGTGTTGTAAATTTTAATTTTTTCATTGCATTCACAACAAAATATCAAGAATATCAATAAGATTTTTGTGAAGAGCTCGTTCTAAGAGAAAATGTAGGATCAAGTGGCATATCAACCACTGCAAAGAACAGAGAATTTAAAAAAACGAGAGATAGGTCACGTGAATAAAACATAAAAAAACCATGCATAGTGCATGGCTTTATTCTGATTGATGATTATTTGACCTAAAAAAACGCGTTGTTATCCAACTTGTTTTTTATAACGGGAAGGTGATATTCCCTGTAAGCGAGTAAAAGTATGAGTAAAAGTACTCTGGCTTGAGAAGCCAGTAAACTCGGCAATTTGCCCTAAAGAAAGGTGCCCTTGCTCGATTAATTCACGAGCCATGTCGATACGCTTTCCGAGAACATATTGATGAGGTGTAATCCCCATCTGCTCTTTAAACAAGCAATGGAACTGACTTTCCCCAAGAAACACTCGCCCGGCCAATTGAGCCACACTAATCTTATGACTCAGGTGCTGCTCAATGTAACGATCAATCGCCTCCAAATCAAAGCGCGACTCTTTTCGACTGGTCTCAAATGCCGAGATATGGCGCTGCATTAATGCAATCACAGTGTCGTTACACGCACGACTTAACAGCAGGTCATCCGGATGGTTTCGCATTTCCTGAACCAACATCTGTATCAGCTTCTGAATTTGACTATCTAACTGGAAGTAGACATGGTCTCTCTCCAGGTTATTGATTTTTTGAAGCATTTCAGGATCATCATTTGTCGGTTTGGGCATATTCAGCACCAAAATATCCGATTGATTGATGACGCCACCGAAAGCATGATCAGAGCATGCGGTAACCACACAACCTTGACCAGGGCCGACAAGATTACCTCGCCCGCGCACTTCAAATTCGGCTTGCCCTTTTAAACCAATCACGATCTGCGTATAAGAATGATCGTGGCAATCCATATAAGACGGAAGTGTGATCAGCTCCGCCGGCTTTGGCAGCATAATCTCTTGATATGAAAGGATTTTTTGGTTATCTGAGTCACTCATTTTAAACAGTCGTCTTTACACGGTCAGCTTACGTCTTCGCATCATATACCTTCTTTGTTGGGTTGCAACTTTTACCCAACTCAATCGACAAGATCAAATCAGCATGATTAAGTTCATTTACATGATCATAGTTCCGGAACGATGATCATGCGAGGTTAATTTACGGTCAGTGAGCAACCAATTTTATTAACAAAAACGGATAGATAGGCAACACCTTACGTATACATAATCAATCAATGTAAAGATCCTTATTACCGAACAATCCGTTATTTTGTAAAACATCGTGCTCCATATTAGATAGGTCGTCCCTGAAACGGATCGAAACCCACGCTTAAACTCAACATAGAGGGATTTCCCCCCTTACTAATATGCTTCTGATTCAATACATTAGTTATCGAGCTTTAAGATGCATACGATCTAAAGCTCTCGGTATCTCATTGATACCTCTAACTTACTTAGCAGACCCTCGCTAGGTAATTTAGAACCTCTTCTACACGTCGACAAGATTATATCTTGTGTTGCCAGCCCGTCTTCAGGCTGGCTTTTTTTTCGCTTCTCAACAATGAAAACAATGGCATAAGCTGATATCATAGCTTTTGTCTCACTGTCCCTCTCATATGCTTAGGTGCTGCTCTTTCACTCACAAGTGATATGAACGTCAACCACACTACAACTGAGTTGTAGGAAGCATGATCAAGGACGATACGAGTTGTAAGCCGAACATTAGGCGGACATCCGTGAGCGCACATATCTGTAATGAAACAGACCATTTTCCCAATTAAACTCTTCGTTCCATTTCGTCGTTGTCTATGACTACCTGACGAAAACATCGAACACCATGAATTTAATTGGATTGAGCGCCAATCAACGAACGTGTTCTAGCAACGTAACTGCCTACTTGGCAACATCAATACGAGCCATATAACACGGACGTCTCTGTATTGGTATAAGCAGTATGTAGTGAGTCCTTTTGTGAATATTTCAGTCGATACCATAGAACAATCCCTCCTTAAACAGCTACCAGGTTGTTGGGGATGCAAAGATAAAGATTCGGTATTCCTATACGTAAACCAGGAATACGCAGAACTGTTAGGGCACACATCGCCCGAGGAGTGCTTGGGTAAAACTGATTTTGATATGGCCAGCCCAACCACTGAATGCGCGCAAGAATTTCAACGCCAAGATAAACACGTTCTCGAAACTGGCGAGTCACTAAAAATTCTGGATATCCACCCTTATCCAGATGGCCGCTGGCGAGCACATATATTTACTAAAACACCGTGGCGAGATGACAATGGCGACATTGTAGGCACCATTTTCTACGGAAGAGAACTCACCGACACTGCCGTGATTGAAGTCGGGTATTGGGTTTGTCGTGCTATCAGTACCAACCCAAATCAACAATCCATCTTTCGTTTCTCTGACTTACAACCAAAACCAGAGAAGCTCACATGTCGCGAGCAAGAAACGCTTTTCCTCCTGCTCTACGGCAAGAAGCCACAATTCATCTCTCAGGTCATGGACATATCAACAAAAACCGTTGAAGGTCACGTCGCACGCTTACGTAATAAGTTTGCAGCGAACAGCAAGAACGAACTAATAGATAAAGCAATGGAAGCAGGCTACGGCTCTGTTGTACCCAAAACGCTGCTTAAGCATCAATTATCGGTTGTGTTGAATGGAGAGCGATAATTCGCATCGCTTCCACCTACAAAAACACCGCCCCAATTCGGCGGTGTTTGTTTATTCATGAGGGACCATAAGCCTATGGCGCTAAACGATCAATGTCCCAACTTCCATCATGCTGGGAGAAAAGAAAACGATCGTGAAGGCGATGTTCGCCACCTTGCCAAAATTCGATGCTCTTTGGTTTTACGCGAAAGCCACCCCAAAAGGTTGGTACTGGTATTTCACCCTTAGCAAACTTCTGTTTTAGCTCTAAAAACTTACCTTCCAACACACCTCTGGCAGAGATACGGCTACTTTGTTTGCTCGCGATTGCGGCCAACTGGCTCTCTTTAGGACGAGAAGTAAAGTATTTCATATTCTCTACGGCGGTAAGCTTTTCAGCCACACCAGTAATATGAACTTGGCGCTCTAACGGGTGCCAAGGGAAGTGCAAACTAATATTGCTGTTATGCTCTAGCTGCTGGGCCTTGCGACTGCCTAGGTTGGTGTAAAACACAAAACCATCTTTGTCGACGTTTTTCAATAGAACAATGCGTTGAAACGGCATGCCATTTTCATCAACCGTTGCAACTGTCATCGCAGTCGGGTCCGTTAAACCCGCTTCAACTGCTTGCTCTAGCCACAGATTAAATTGATCAATAGGATCAGCTTTCAAATCTTTACGACGCAGCCCACCTTTGGTGTACTCACGACGAATATCAGCAAGTTCCATCTTTACTCCTTCACTCGTTTTTGTCGATTGTGCTCCCGATACTGAGGAAATACAAGGACATCATTGTGCTTGTTATCGTTGCCGCTCACAGCATCACAGTGCGTCATTTGATACCATGACACAAAAAACCAGTGAGCCGATCGTGAACTTACTCAACCCCAAAGCCCTACGTCATTTTTTACTGCTACTGTGTGCCGTCGGCATTTCAGGGCTTGCGCTTACTCATCATTACGCAACTCAATACCAACATGATCAATGGCAACAAAAGCTAGAGAGACAAGCCGCGCAAGTGTCACAAGAAGTGGACTACGAACTGGCAAAGTTTGAACAGATACCAAACCTATTAAGTCACGACCCAAGACTACTCAAAGCAGTAGAGCGCGGAACGCCCTCTCAAGAGCTCAACCTACTGTTATCAGATTGGTTGAAGCAAAGTTTGGCCGATACGATTTACGTTCATGACCGCACCGGGTTAGTCATAGCCTCAAGTAACTTTCAGCAAGAAGATACGTTTGTTGGCTCTAGCTTTAGCTATCGCCCCTATTTTAAAAATGCGCGACGCGGTGAGCCCGCTCAATATGTTGGATTAGGCGTGCGCTCGAATAAACGTGGGTACTTCTTCTCATCTCCGCTGTGGGTAAATGAGGAAGTCGTTGGCGTGATCACAGTAAAAGTGAACTTGGAGCAATTAGAACAGCGCCTTTCGCAAACCACGACTGACGTACTCATTACAGATAAACACAATGTCGTGTTTATGAGCAATTTACCAGACTGGCGCTATCGTGCACTTTTCCCACTGTCATCGAGTGCAATAAATGAACTTACCGAAACGCGTCAATATGGCGATACCTTACCCGAATATTTTGGTGAGTTAACGGCACACAGTGGTGTCACGGAGTTTGATGACAATCAATTGCTTCTATCACCGAATTACCTCGCATACGCAACACACTTATTGGATAAAGGGTTTCGCGTCGTTGCCTTAATTAACCACAACAGCGTTCTTGCCGCCGTTTTACAGGCCGATATCGTCTTCCTGATCTTATATGCGCTCATTGCTCTAATTGCGTTAGCGTGGTTCCAAACCCTAGTTAACAAAGCACGCCTTGCCCATCTCAATGTGAGCCTAGAAGAAAAAGTAGTGCAACGGACACTAGTTCTGAGTGAAGCCAACCAAAAACTACAACAGACCATCCGTCAATATGAGCAAAGCCAACAAGAGCTTAAACAAACACAACAAGAACTGACGCAAGCCGCGAAATTGGCACTGTTGGGCGAGCTATCAGCCAGTATTAATCATGAGATAAATCAGCCACTTTCCGCACTAAGAACCTATACCGAAAACTCGCAGCGTTTGTTGGCAATGGAAAAATACCCAATGGTCGCCGACAATTTGGGCAAAATGCTGACACTTAATGACACCATTTCGGAAGTCATTGCCCGCTTAAAAGTCTTTACTCGGAAAGCCACACACGATTCACACAATGAAATCTCAGTACTGCACGACGCGGTACATACTGCCACCAGCATTTTGAGCAACAAGCTTATTAAGCAAGGAGTAACACTAAAAGTTCCGGCCATCGACTATGATGTGAAGCTGGCCATTCACAGCGTTGAATTAGAACAAGTGCTGATAAACCTCTTCCACAACGCCGCACAAGCGATGGAAAACCACTGTATCGATCCGCAAATATCCATTGCTGTTCAGTGTCATGATGACAGTTGCGACATTCTTGTTTCCGATAACGGACCAGGGATGTCAGACGAAGCCCTAGCAAAAGTGTTCGACCCATTTTTTACGACTAAGCCGGAGGGTCTTGGATTAGGTTTAACAATCTCCAAGCGGATTATAGAGAGCTATCACGGCTCCCTCTGTGCCTATAAACATCAGAACACAGAACAACAAGCAGGAGGGATGACCTTTATCGTGACGCTACCAATAGTCAATCAGAATAAACGTACCCCAGAAGTGGAAAACGACCATGAATAACCCAGTTTTCTTTGTTGATGACGAACCACACATTCGTGATGCCGTGTCTCAAGCCCTGCTGATTGAAGGGATAGACGTCACCTGCTTACCAAACGCAGTAGAAGCCTTACGCGTAATCGACTCAAATACGCCTGCGATTATCATTACCGATATCCATATGCCCGTGATGGATGGCTTGGAGTTTATGCGAACTTTGCGAAGCAAAAACGATCACTTTCAATTCATCGTACTTACTGGACATGGAGATGTGAAAACCGCGGTAGATGCGATGAAAAGCGGCGCGTACGACTTTCTAGAAAAACCGTTTTCAACGGAACAGCTCATGAAATCGCTCAACAATGCCAGCGATAAACTGAACTTGTTGCAAGAAAACATCTGGCTTAAGAAAGAGCTCGACATGCAAACTCATGTTGGTCCGAAAATGATTGGTCACAGTAAGGCCATGGTTAGTATTCGTCGCGCCTTGATCAGTGCGCCCACAAGCCAGCCGCTCATTTTTGTAGGTCAAGATGGTACGGGTCGGCGACTCGCTGCACAATTTGCCCACGACATACATGCAACACCGGATAGTGAGCTAATCGCCGCTTCTGGTGAAGACCTCTATGAGCTTTCATTAGAAGCGCTCGACAAAGCCATACACCGCTTAAGTGAAGGAAAACGCCACTGCAGTTTGTACTTACATAGCGCAGAGCATGTATCATTTGAGCAATGGGAATACTTATTCAAGCACCCAAAACTTGAACGTGTTTTTGGCGCGACCACCCAAGCCGAGCCGCCTCTAAAATCCCTGGCGACTCTAATTCACTTACCGACGCTCGATGAGAGAAAGGAAGATATAGGGCCTTTATACAAGCACTTTGTGCGCCACACCGCGAGCCGATATCAGTTACAGCCGCCACATATCAGCCTAGAAGAGGTCAAACACCTCACCAGTCTCGAATGGCCAGAAAACGTTAAGCAGCTACGCCAATTTGCTGAACTTCGTGCCCTCAAGCCAGATACTTTTAGAATGGAAGATTGGAACAGTGAGAAAAGTCTTGAAATTCAGAGTATGACTCAGCGCACAGAATACTTTGAATATTGCTTGTTATTCGATGCATTGCAAAGACATCGCGGCAGACTCAAAGAGGTTCAACTAGAATTACAGGTATCACGCAAAACCTTGTACGACAAACTAAAAAAACATCAGTTGGATAAAGCCAAGTTCAAGGCGTAATAGCTATACTCCGGCGCTAATTATGCTTTTGTTTGATTTAGAAAGTGTAAGAAAGCTCATTTGAAGAGAGAATAACCCTCTTCTCATATTTTGTTAGCCGAGCATGCTGACATGATCGGTTAATAATAATAAGATCAAAAAGATAATCCGTAATTATATAAGCAGGGACTGTGATGAGCCGAGATAACTACAACAAACTCAACGATGAAGAGTTGGATTTTGTTGATGACAAAACTGCAGCATTGCTCCTCAATACCCCCAACAGCGCGCGTTTTATGCTCTGGGTTATGGTGCTATTTTTCATTGCAGCAATAGGTTGGGCATCTTGGGCTGAAATCGACAAAGTCACGGTTGGTCAAGGCAAAGTGATTCCCTCCTCACAGGTACAAGTAGTCCAAAACTTAGAAGGTGGCTTAGTCAAAGAAATCTTGGTCAAAGAAGGTCAGTTGGTTGAAAAAGGCCAACAGTTACTGCTTATCGACGACACCCGCTTTCGCTCAGATTTTCGTGAACGTGAGCAACAAGTTGCCAACCTTACCGCATCTGTGCTGCAACTATCCGCTTCTATTAACAGTGTTGCCGTTAATCGTGATTTTGAAACGGAAAACTGGCGTCAAAGTGTACTACTTGATTACGGTAAACTGACCTTCCCACCAACCTTGGAAGAGACTCGACCTCAACTCACACAGCGTCAAAAAGCAGAATATCGCGAAGATCTAGATAATTTGCGCAACCAACTTTCTGTTATTGACCAACAAGTGCAGCAAAAGCAGCAGGACTTGGTAGAGATCCAAGCGCGAGTAAGGAACTTGCGTCAAAGCTACCAATACGCGAAAAAAGAACTCGATATCACCAAACCTTTGGCAGACGAGGGCGTTGTTCCTCGTATTGAACTGCTCAAATTACAGCGCCAAGTCAACGATACCCGTCGTGAAATGACGTCCAGTGAGCTCAAGATTCCCGTATTGCAATCAGCGATTCGAGAATCCATGCTCAACCGTATTGATGTTGCACTCAAATTCCGCTCTGAACAGCAAGAGAAACTCAACAGCGCCCAAGACCAGTTATCTGCTTTGGTTGAATCAGCGGTGGGCTTGGAAGATAGAGTAAACCGAACGGTTGTGAATTCGCCAGTAACAGGCAAAATCAAAACACTGAACATCAATACTGTCGGTGGTGTTATCCAACCTGGTATGGATATCGTCGAGATCGTACCAACAGAAGACACACTATTGGTAGAGGCGAAAATTGCGCCAAAAGACATCGCATTTTTACGCCCAGATCTTCATGCTATCGTGAAATTTACAGCTTACGACTTCACAAAGTACGGCGGTTTAGAGGGAGAGTTGGAACATATCAGCGCGGATACCACTCAAGATGAAGAAGGCAACAGCTTCTACATTGTTCGTGTACGCACCGAAAAAACAAACTTTGGTCAAGATGCAGATTTACCAATCATTCCAGGAATGACAGCATCGGTCGATATCATCACAGGGAAGCGAACCGTTTTGGAATATCTACTTAAACCGATTTTAAGTGCCAAAACGAACGCCTTGAAGGAGTAAACCACATTAAGATACTCGCGATAGGGAGTATTGAGCGATAAGTGATTAAATAAAAAGCACTTATTTCTCACTGACGAACTCTCTAGAAGAGTATACTTGTGATACGAGTCGAATATGCGATCCAATTTGCAGCGTAAAGTTACATTATTAATCAGCTTAAGTTGTTTGTCGTTCCAACTTGGTGCGCTGAACAGTAAAGAACAACGATGGGTCAATACGGTCACAGCGGTGTACGGCGAACGTGCGGGATTGCGCGTAAATACATGGCGAAAGAACCTCGACTTATTTAAACAATTAGAGACTCATGAACAGCTCGCTGGCGTTAACGACTTTTTTAATCAGCTGTATTTCGTTGACGACATAAAACTGTGGGGAAAGACAGATTATTGGGCTACGCCACTCGAATTTTTAGGGAGTAACGCAGGAGACTGTGAAGATTTCACTATTGCTAAGTACTTCTCTTTACTCGAGCTAGGAATACCAGATTCAAAGATGCGGTTAATATACGTAAAAGCCATCGAACTGAATCAGTTTCACATGGTATTAGCTTACTACCCTACCCCAAGTTCTGAGCCGCTCATTCTCGATAATATCAATCCTGACATTGTCCGAGCCTCTAAGCGTAGCGACTTGCTACCGATATACAGTTTTAATGGTACAAACCTGTGGTTGATGAAGTCATCTGCTAGCACTGGAGAGCTGGCAGGGAAAGCATCACGGTTGAGCCTTTGGAATGACTTACGCTCGCGCGAACGTAAGTTGCAGTTAAATAAACCTAAAATTAACTATGACGAGTGAGAAACATGACCCTATATAAGAAGCTTGTGGTGGGGATGGTTACGGTCTTTATACTCTTGTTGGCATCAGTATTCGTAATCCAATTCAACACGACTCGAGACAGCTTGGAGCAACAGCAACGTTCAGAGGTCAACAACACTATTAACACCGTAGGTTTGGCATTGGCTCCTTACCTAAAGGACAAAGATAAAGTCGCGGTTGAGTCCGTGATTAATGCTCTATTTGACGGCAGCACCTACTCAGTTGTTCGTCTTACAGCATTAGATTCTGACTACCAGATCGTGCGTACTTACCCAGTTAAACCAAGTACGGTGCCACAATGGTTTATCGACATGAATCTATTTAAAGCGATTCACGATAAGCGTGTTGTGACCAGTGGTTGGATGCAGCTCGCCGAAGTAGAAATCATTAGCCACCCAGGCGCAGCTTACGAGCAGCTCTGGCAAGGTTTTATTGGCTTGCTGTCTGTATTCAGTGTTATTTTTCTAGCTGGTTTAGTGGCAATTTCATACATCCTACGTCGCTCGCTAAAACCATTAACGGCCATCGTAAATAAAATGCATGAAATCGCGAATAACCAATTTGGTGAACCGCTTGCTCGTCCAAGAACCAAAGATCTTATCGCGGTGGTAGATGGCATTAACATGATGTCTGCTCAAATCGAGCTATCATTCAAAGAGCAAGCCAAAGAGGCGCAACGTCTGCGTGCTCAGGCTTACCTCGATCCTATATCTAAATTGGGTAACCGCTCATTCTACATCAACCAAATCGACCAATGGCTTGCAGAGCAAACGCAAGGGGGTATCGCGCTACTCCATGCTGAATACATTGGGGACATTTACGAGACCAAAGATTACCAACGCGCAGATGCCCACGTTAAAGAACTGTCTCAACGTTTGAAAAACACCATTGATGTACCGGGTGCCACTATTGCTCGCTTGTCTAGTGATGAGTTCGGCTTGCTTTTCCCTCATATGGATGAGAGCGAGTTACGCATTTTATCGGACAGCATCGTCAATTGTGTGAACGGCCTAAATACTGACCCAACAGGCTTAGCAAAACCTAAAGCGTCACTAGGGGTTGCACACAGCAAAGATCAGAAAACGCGCTCTGAAATCCTCTCGATGGTGGACAACGCACTATCGAAAGCCAAAGCGCAACCAGACAAGCCATACGGCTTCATTGGCAGTGATACACCTTCTAGTTTGATGGGTAAACAGCAATGGAAAGCGTTGGTTGAAGAAGCCATTCATAGTGATTGGGTTAAATTCCGTTTCCAAGCTGCGAAAAACACATGGGGTAAAGTATTCCACAACGAAGTATTTTCAAGCATCGAAAAAGATGGTGAAACGTATCGTGCGAATCAATACCTATTCGCACTAGAACAGTTAGACGCCACCAACATCTTTGACCAGTATGTCATTGAATCAATGATTAAGATGCTAGAAAGTGGTGAACTTAATGACCCAGTCGCGATTAACATCGCGCAAAGCAGCTTGTCTCAACCATCGTTTATTCGCTGGACAACTAGCATGCTGGAAAAACACGCCAAAGTGGCCTCTAAGCTACACTTTGAAATTCCAGAGGAATGCTTTATCGATCAGCCTCACCACACAGCACTGTTATGTAATGCCATTCGCCAATCAGGTGCTGAGTTCGGCGTAGATAACTACGGACGTAACTTCCAATCTTTGGAATACATCCAAGAGTTCCGCCCGAACTATGTGAAGCTCGATTACCTATTCACACACAACTTGCACGACGAAAAACAAAAATTCACGCTAACGTCGATCTCTCGTACTGCCCACAACCTTGGTATTACGACTATCGCATCGCGTATCGAAACTCAAATCCAGTTGGATTTCCTCACTGAACACTTTGTTGAGGTATTCCAAGGATTCATCGTCGACAAGGAATAAAAAGGTTTATCAACGATGAAAGACCCTTTACTGAATTCGCTCATCTACGTTAGCCGTTACTATGGGTTAGCTAACTCGCCAGAAGCGCTAGTCAACGGACTACCGCTATCTGACGGTAAACTGACCCCATTTTTGCTACCAAGAGCAGCGGAAAGGGCCGGATTGGTTGCCAAGGAAAACCGCGCAGAGCTGGAGAGCATCTCCAGCCTAATTCTGCCGGCAATCTTAGTTCTTAAAGGCGGTGACTCTTGCGTTCTCAACAGCATCAATATGGAGAAACGCGAGGCCGAAGTCACCACCCTAGAAAGTGGAATGGTGCCGATCTCTATTCCATTAGAAGACCTACTTGAGCAATACACTGGTCGGTACTTTTTAGTTAAAAAGCAATTCCGTTTCGATGAGCGCTCTCCCGAAGTGCTCAAAACCAACGAAGGCCACTGGTTCTGGTCCACCTTGTGGCAGTCAAAACGCATCTACCGTGATGTTTTAATCGCATCACTTCTCATCAACCTCTTTGCGGTTGCCGCTCCGCTATTCACTCGCTTGGTGTACGACAAAGTGGTTCCGAATCTTGCGTTTGAAACCCTATGGGTACTAGCAAGTGGCATCTTTGTCGTGTTCCTGTTCGACTTCATTCTCAAGTCGCTGAGAAATTACTTCATTGATGTGGCGGGCAAGAAGTCTGACATTCTGATTTCATCCAAACTGTTCAGCAAAGTGATGGGGATTAGAATGGAATCGAAGCCGCCTTCGGTCGGTGCCTTCGCTCGCCATTTACAAGAATTCGAATCTATTCGAGAGTTTTTTACTTCAGCGACCGTCAGTGCTCTCATTGATTTGCCTTTTGCCATTCTGTTCTTAGTGATTATATGGCTAATGGCTGGCGATCTTGTGTATGTTCCAATGGTGGGCGTGGTCATTTTGATTATTCATTCGCTACTGATACAAGGGCCGCTGCGCCGATCCATTGAGGAGGGTTCACGCCTAGCATCGCAAAAATATGCCAATTTGATAGAGAGCTTGGCTGGGTTAGAAACCGTAAAAATGCTCAGTGCGCAAAGCCAATTCCAATACCGCTGGGAAGAGGCAGTTGCACACATGGCGAACTGGAATATAAAAAGCCGCCGAATTACGGATAGCATTCAAAACGCAGCAGGTTTTGTGCAGCAAAGTAGTAACGTAGGGATGATCATCCTAGGCGTTTACTTAATTGCAGAAGGCGACTTAACCATGGGTGGTTTGATTGCCGCAACCATGCTTAGCGGCCGCGCGATTGGTCCTTTGGTTCAGTTATCCTTACTCTCTACGCGCTACAACCAAGCGAAGTCTTCTATGACAATTATCAATCAAGTCATGGAAATGCCGGATGAACAAGAAGAAGGTAAACGTTACATTCACCGTCCGATAGTACAAGGCAAAATTGAACTTGAACGCGTGACCTTCCACTACCCAGATTCACCGGTGGCGTCGATTCGAGATTTGAGCTTGACCATTAACCCAGGCGAAAAAGTAGCGATCATAGGCCGTATCGGTTCGGGTAAAACCACGTTAGAACGTCTCATCATGGGCTTGTATCAGCCGACGGAAGGTCATGTTCGCATTGATGATACCGACATCGCACAGCTGCATCATGTCGACATTCGCCGTAATATTGGTTGTGTGCCGCAAGATTCGAATCTGTTCTTTGGCTCTATCCGCGACAACATTACGCTAGGTCGCCCATTAACCGATGACCGTGACGTACTAGACGCCGCGAATCGTGCCGGTGTTACTGCGTTTACGCAATCTGACCCAGCGGGCTTAGAACGCCAAGTTGGTGAAGGTGGTGCAATGCTTTCGGGGGGTCAACGTCAAGCAGTCACGATCGCTCGTGCATTTTTGGGTCGTCCTCCTGTTCTACTCATGGATGAACCAACCAGTGCGATGGATAATCGCTCAGAGATGCACATTAAACATCAATTAGCACAGTTGAAACCTAGTGAAACGCTGATTCTGATTACGCACAAAACGTCTATGCTCGACATCGTTGATCGCGTAATTGTGATGGAGAAAGGCAGCATCATCGCAGATGGCCCTAAAGCGCAAGTGCTGAACGATTTGAAACAAGGCAAAGTGCGTGCGGTTAGCTAGCCTGAATTCACATTGATAAAAGACAAAGGCCCCGTTTAACTTGTGTTTAACGGGGCTTATTTTATTGGGAGCCCGAGATAATTAAGTTCTTCAAGCGCGACCCAAACGAGTACAAGGCCAACAATCACGAATAAAATCATAATCGCCTTTTCATCTTCTTCCATTTTTCAACGCCCTAAAAGCTATTTCAATTAATACACCTTAGGTTATCAGGACAAAAGTCATATTCAGCTCGTTTATAAGGAACTAGCGTCATAGAATGTCGGATATGGGATACAGCTCAAAGATTGCTCTCTTCAAAATCACGTCAGCTTTGATTGAATATAAGTAATGAAGCCAAAGAGTTCGTAATTCTCACTAAGTCTTTGATTAACTTATACAGTACTCTGTGGTACCTCAACACAGAGACAAATGGTGTAAAGAAAAATTGTGATTACTTACAGCAAAAAATCAGCTATAAAAGCCGCTTTCTAGATATCGTCGAGATGAAGAAATGAATGATTGGATCCAATTAGAGCAAGTGAGCCAGTATTTCACTACGGGCTCCCTCGGTTACAAACTAATGATGGGCATTTTTGTCCTGATCGCGTATCGCATCCTGAAGAGGATTGTAAATAGAGCCATCCTAAATTTGGCAACAACGAAAGGTGTAAAAAAGGCTCGTTTGAGTTTTATTCAGCGCTGTTTCAATGTCGCGCTGCTATTTTTGACCGCCTCTATTTTTGCCATTATCACAGGTATTGGCTATGGCGATGTGTCTTTGTTCCTATCGTCCATTTTTGCCGTATTAGGTGTGGCGTTTATTGCGCAGTGGTCAATTCTGAGCAACATCACTGCCAGCTTTTTGATCTTTTTTGTCTTCCCATACCGAGTGGGTGACCGAATTAAAGTCGTAGATAAAGATGAAGACATCTGCGGTGAGATTCAAGAAATCAGTATGTTTCACGTGTTAATTAAGCACGACAACGGAAACTTAATCACTTACCCAAACAACCAGATTTTGCAAAAAGCAGTGCTAAAGCTGGCGAAAAACAAGCCAGAGCCAAGTAAAGTAAAATCTCGGATTTATACTCGCAGAAAGAAATAATCCACTAAAAAGCCGATGTATCTACACCGGCTTTTTAGTATCACTTGGTGGTCACAAATAGCCCAAAGTTAATAGCGAAAAACAGTGAAGAGACAAAACGTATAAACTGAAGGTCATCACTGTATTCTTTCATGATAAAAACATGACACATCGCCGAAACCAAAAGCGCTACTTTAACCAAAGGAAACGTCTTCTTTACAAACCTTAAATACATGCAGAAAATAGAGATGGCGCAAGCAAAGAAAAAATCGTCACTAGTTCCATCTTCCTTAAAATACAAGGACATGGTTTTAGTTAAGCTTATATTTTTAGCTTCATTATGAGCCACCCACTAATATTTAGCGAGATAAGGGCATAAAAGAGGTAAAAAACAAGACTGACCGAAACAAAAAGTAGTGCATGCACTTTTTCTTCTAAGCTCTCTGGATGAACATTCATATCCACATCAAACACACCCGCTATAAAGTGTGCAAATACCGTGGAAGAGGCTGTAGAAAGGCCTCCTACCATAATGATAATAATCCCTCGCCTTAAGAAACGATGAAATGTACTTTTCCCGCCTTGGATCAGGTCTGAGTTTACATATTTTAATCTATTTTTCCGCCTATTAATCATCACTAGCATCGGTACCTTTATCATTGTTTCCAAGAGAGTTTTCTACATCTTTAAGATCTTCCTTTAACGCTTTTATACACGACATTCATCGTCGTTGCATTCACTGTAGTTATGCCGTCGACTTACCCTATAAGAAAGCTTTTTAGATACCAATTCGTACTTTATCTATCTCAAATCTCTTCTTGACCTCAACTTAGCTTGAGGTTTTAGCCTTAGTCGCACGATTAAAAATCAACAATGAAAAAAGGAACCATTGTGTCCAAAATTGCGATTATTTATTTCTCTAAAACCGACGTTACTGGTCAGCTTGCTCGCGCGATTGCCGCAGGTGTTGAACAACAAGGCATTAAGCAGCAAGATGAATGTGAAATCCTCTCTCACCGAATTGAAGGCAGTGAGATTATTGAGGGACGTTTTGTGAACCCTAAACTAATGGATGAACTTGCTGAGTGTGATGCGATTATCTTTGGCTCACCGACGTATATGGGCGGTGTAGCAGCGCAGTTTAAAGCATTTGCAGATGCAAGCAGTGAATCTTGGTATTACCAAAAATGGGCGAGCAAAATCGCGGCTGGCTTTACCAGTGGTGGGGCAATGAATGGCGACCAATCTTGCACATTACAATATCTCCAAACGCTCGCTAACCAACACGGCATGATGTGGGTCGGGTTGGATAAGATCAGCAATTCTGGGGAGCAAAAACTGAATCGTTATGGTGTACAAGGTGGTATTGTTGCACAAGGTGGTGAAGATGGTCAGTTGCATGCTTCTGATGTTGCAACAGCAGAGTATCTTGGCAAACGAGTCGCTATGCTCGTGAACAAGCTCTCCACTCGCTAACAATAAAAAGAAGCCCCGTAAGATACATCTTCGGGGCTTCATATTTATCGCTTGTTTTGAGCGCTACTTCTTGATGTAGAGGTCTTTCGAGTAGATACGACCTTCTACGTTGCTCTTGGCAAAACCGCCAACCGTAGGACGAACCAAACGCGCTTGCATGTAGTAGTAAATCGGTGCGATTGGCATATCCGCCGCCAACAATTGCTCGGCTTGATCATAGAAACCTTGGCGCGCTTTCTCATCGGTTGCGGCCAATGCACTGTTCATCGCGTTGTCGTACGCTTCATTGCTGTAACGTGCAAAGTTACCCGAAGAACCTGAGCGAAGTAAGCTCAGGAAAGTAGACGCTTCATTGTAATCACCACACCAGGAAGCGCGCATCACATCGAAATTGCCTTGTTTACGCGCCACTAAGTATGACTTCCACTCTTGGTTTTCTAACTCCACGTGTGCACCGAGATTTTTTTGTAGCATCGACGCTATCGCAACCGCGATCGATTTGTTTGCCTCACTGGTGTTGTACAGCAATTTAAAATCGAGCGGCTTGTCTTGGCTGTAACCCGCTTCTTTTAACAACTGACGCGCTTTCTCGTCACGTTGTTGCTGACTCCATTTACTATACTCAGGGGGCGTCGCATCAAAACCGGCAGTGTACTGATGCGCAAAGGTGTACGCAGGAAGGTTGCCCACTTGCGTGACACCATTCGTAATCACATCACGCATGATGGAGTACGACACCGCTTGACGCACTCGCGCATCATCAAATGGCGGACGAGTGGTATTGAACGCGTAGTAATACGTGCACAGTAATGGCACCACCGTGTAAGCCTGCTTGTAATCTTGTTTAAGCTTCTGCGCCATATGAGTCGGCACATCTGACGTGATATCCAGCTCTCCTGCCGCATAACGATTGATTGACGCGTTTTGGTTTTCAAACGGAATGTAAGTCACTTTGTTTAAATGCGTATCTGCGCTGTCCCAGTAACTTGGACTCTTAACCAGTTCAATGCGCTCATTCACGACCCACTTATCCAATGTGAATGCACCGTTGCTAACAAATTGGTCTGGATCACTCCACGGCTTGTCGCGGTTTTCCACTGTCGCTTGATGCACTGGCATCATGGACGTGTGCCCAGTCATAGCAACAAAGTACGGCACTTGACTGTCCAACTCAAAACGTAGGGTGTATTTATCCACTGCCTTGATACCGAGATCGTCCAAAGGCTTTTTGCCCTCTGCTACATCGGTGATGTTTTTGATCTTGGTGAGTTTGAGATACCAAACATTTGGAGAAGCGGTTTTCGGATCTACCGCTCGGCGCAGTGAATAGACAAAATCATCCGCTGTCACAGGCTCGCCATTCGACCATTTCGCGTCTTTGCGCAAGTGAAAAGTAAAGGTTTGGTTGTCGTTGGTTTCCCATGATTCTGCCACACCGGGAATAATGTTTCCGTCACGATCTTGAATCACAAGCCCTTCAAATAAGTCACGAATCACATGCATTTCTGGCAGACCTTCGGCTTTCGCTGGGTCAAGCGTCGCCGCCTCTGCGTCATTCGCACGTACTACATGCTGTTCTGCGGCAAGTTGAATGCCTTTAGGTAAGGTCTCCGCAGCAACTGATGTAGCAAGAAAAGGGGTGAATAAAGAGGAAATCAGCAACGCCGTTGAATGTTTTTTAAAATCCATATCGTTTTTCGTTCTCCTAACGCGTCTTGTGAAGCAAGTGCCACAATTAACATTTCAACCGTTGACGAGTTTAAACGGTTCAGTTTAGCTAGGTGTAATTAGCTTAGATATTGATACTACTTCATCAATCAGGATGATTACGGTGAGTCTAATTCCAAGAACGGAAAGAGCGGCATTTTTAATTCGGCCAACATCATACGGTCAATCCGTGCTTGGTGCGCCATTACTGTATTTTCCGGCTCAAGTCGAAAGTGCTTCGCGAGGTTTGATTTTGGCAGGCACTCACGGGGACGAGACGGCCTCGATTGCAGGTTTGTCCTGCGCGCTAAGAAGCTTGCCTGCTGAAAACTTACGACATGATGTGATTCTGTCAATGAATCCTGACGGCAACCAACTAGGCACACGCGCAAATGCAAACCAAGTGGATCTCAATCGCGCGTTTCCAACCCAAAATTGGACTGAGCATGGCACAGTGTATCGATGGAGCTCTCACACACCCGTTCGAGACGTACAGGTGAAAACTGGCACTAAAAACCAACTAGAGCCTGAAGTTAGCGCATTAATTAACTTGATTGAACTGCGCAAGCCAAAGTTTGTGGTGTCGTTTCATGAACCGCTTGCTTTTGTGGATGATCCCAAACATTCCGACCTTGCCAAATGGCTCGGCGAGCAGTTCCAACTGCCAATCGTGGACGATATCGACTACGAAACACCCGGCTCATTCGGCACTTGGTGTAGTGAACGTGATTTACCTTGCATCACGTTGGAGTTACCAGCGATTTCTGCCGATCTCACCATTGAAAAACATCTCTCTGCTTTTATTGCTTTGCTGAGGCACGATCCGGATCTCTAGTCCGCTGTTAAACAAGCGATCATGTGAGGATCTGTTTGATGTCGGTACTGATATCGCTGATCAACTGACGGGCACTGTCGTCTCTTTGCTGAACCAAGATGATAAACAGCAAATCGGTGATCACGTTTTGCGCGGTACGCGAAGCAATGGATGAGCTGCGATGTTCCGTTTCATTGGCAATCGTATCAAACGTAATATCGGCAGTACCGCGCAAGCGACTTCTTCCTGGCGCAGATAACGCAATCACCTTCGCGCCCTGCTCTTTTGCCGCTTCTGCCGCGACGAGAATTTCTTTGCGCTCACCCGAAAACGAGATTGCGATCTGAACATCTTCTGGAGAGAGCGTGCGGGCAACAGCAATCTGCACGTGGCTGTCTTGTTCAGAAAGCGCCGTAATACCAAGTTTAAGCAGTTTAAAGCTTAAATCCTTCGCGGTCAGTGCAGAGCCCCCAATCCCGACCACTTGCACTCGACGCGCTTCACTCAACCATTTCACCGCTTGGTGACACGCTTCGTAAGACAGCGTATTGGTAGTTTGAAACATAGCGTCGGTTTTCGCTTTCACCAGTTTCTGTGAAATTACCGCAATGGGGTCGTCAGCCAAAATATCACTGTGCAGCGGTGTCGACTGCATCGCATGCTTACGGCCAATCTCTTCATTCAGAGCTAATTTAAACTCGCTGTAACCTTTAAAGCCGATACGCTGAGTAAATTTCACAATGCTCGATTGACTCACTTTTACTTGCGCCGCAAGTTCTTGGCTAGTGAGCAGCGCCGCCTTTTCTGCGTTTTCAACAATCCAATCGCCGACCAAACGACCACTTTGCGAAAGCTGAGTACGCCTCGCGACTATCTTATTGATAACTGACACAACAAAAACCTCAAAAAATTTAAATAAATTATTCCAAAACAAAAATAATTGGAGTTTGATTTAACTCCATGATTATTCTAACCAAGCCAGTTTATATCGGATGTAATGGACGTATATTTTCTCTCATTATTCCAAATTTCTCCTGCACAAAGAATAACCTCAAGTGTGATTCTTATCACCAAAACAGAATATTTTATTCCATAGAATCGCCCTCAGATTGAACATTACGAAGAGTGTAAAACATGAAAATTGATTTAAGCCGATTGGTGACAGAAAGCCGTAATCCAGCCAGTGCAGAGATCGATACGCTTTCGACCATCGAGATGCTGCAAGTCATTAATGAAGAGGATCAAAAAGTCGCGCTCGCGGTCAAAGCAGTGCTACCACAAATTGCAAAGACGGTTGATGCAATTACTGCAGCGTTCGCCAATGGTGGCCGTTTGGTTTACATGGGAGCTGGCACATCAGGCCGCTTAGGAATTCTTGATGCGAGCGAGTGTCCTCCTACCTACGGCACGCATCCAGATATGGTGATTGGCTTAATTGCTGGTGGACACCAAGCGATTTTGAAAGCGGTAGAAAACGCAGAAGACAACGCGAAAATGGGTCAAGACGACTTAAAAGCGCTTCACCTCACCAAACATGACGTGGTTGTAGGCATTGCAGCGAGTGGCCGTACACCTTATGTACTAGGTGGTTTGGACTACGCTAAATCCATCGGATCTACGACCGCATCTATCGCCTGTAATCCGGAATGTGCCATGGCAAAAGCGGCCGACATCGCGATTCTGCCGATAGTTGGCGCAGAGGTTGTCACTGGCTCTTCTCGCATGAAAGCCGGCACCGCACAAAAACTGGTGTTAAACATGCTCACGACAGGTGCAATGATTCGTAGCGGTAAGGTATTTGGCAACTTAATGGTGGATGTAGAGGCCACCAACGCCAAGCTCATCCAACGCCAAACCAACATTGTTGTAGAAGCAACTGGCGCATCAAAAGAAGAAGCAGAGCGAGCATTAAAGGCCTGCGATCGCCACTGCAAAACTGCCATCTTAATGATTTTGGCCGATTTGGATGCCGAACAAGCCAAATCACGCCTCGCCGCGCACAACGGTTTTATTCGCGCAGCACTAAATAATAACTAAATAATCCGAGTTCTGAAGGATAGACCCTATGGCAAAAATAACTTCAAACACAGTATCGCAGTTGCTGTCCGCAGTGGGTGGCAGCAGCAACGTAAGCAAATGTGGTAACTGTATGACGCGTTTGCGTTTATCGCTCGCCAACAATGGTTTGGCTGATCAGTCAGTTATCAAGCAAATTCCCGGCGTAATGGGTGTGGTGGAAAGCGATGAGCAGTTTCAGATCATTCTCGGTCCCGGAAAAGCTCAACAAGCGGCTGAGATGATGAATCAACTGATCGACAGCTTAACCTCTGGTGACAGTGAAGAAGCAGATATGCCGCAACAAGATCTTTCTGCCGTCGCAGCCGAGCAGAAAAAACAGATGAAGAGTAAGCAAACCAGTGCGGTTCAGCGTTTTTTAAGCAAGTTTGCCACCATCTTTACGCCGTTGATCCCAGGCTTTATTGCCGCTGGTTTGTTGCTAGGTTTTGCGACGTTATTGGAACAGATGTTTGTTCTCGACCAGACACCAAGCCAGTTTATGTTGGATTTGATCGCCTACATGAAAGTCTTTGGTAAGGGTCTGTTTGCTTTCCTAAGTATTCTGATTGGTTACAACGCGCAGCAAGCATTTGGCGGCTCTGGTGTTAATGGTGCCATTCTCGCCTCTTTGTTTGTGCTGGGTTACAACCCAGAGGCGACATCCGGCATTTACTCTGGCATGAACGAGTTTTTCGGCTTTGCGATTGATCCGCGCGGCAACATTATCGGCGTACTTTTAGCAGCGATCATCGGTGCACAAGTCGAGCGTAAGGTTCGTCAATACATGCCAGATGATCTGGACATGATCTTAACGTCCGTTATCACTCTGTTGATCATGGGTGCGGTAACCTTCTTGATCATCATGCCAATCGGCGGCGAGCTGTTTAAAGGGATGTCTTGGTTGTTCCTCAACTTAAACGATAACCCATTAGGCGCTGCAATCTTGGCAGGTTTGTTCTTAATTTCTGTGGTATTTGGCATCCACCAGGGTTTTGTTCCAGTGTACTTCGCATTGATGGAAGCACAGGGCTTTAACTCGCTGTTTCCTATCCTAGCGATGGCTGGTGGCGGTCAGGTTGGCGCGTCAATGGCGCTGTATTTCAAAGCCAAAAAAGACGCTCTACTGCGTACTCAAGTTAAAGGCGCTATTATTCCTGGTCTTCTAGGTATTGGCGAACCATTGATTTACGGCGTGACATTACCACGCGTAAAACCATTCGTTACCGCTTGTATTGGTGGCGCTGCGGGCGGCTTCTTTATCGGCTTAGTTTCTTACCTTGGCTTACCAGTTGGTCTTAATACGGTGTTTGGCCCATCCGGTATCGTGGCGATTCCTCTCATGACATCAGAAAATGGCATCTTCCCAGGCATGATGGTGTTTGTTGCTGGCCTGCTTATCTCTTACATCGTCGGCTTCCTCGCGACTTACTTCTTTGGCTGCAAAGACGTCGATTTAAGCTAAATCATTCTTCCCCTATAGGAATGGACTAGCTCGCGCCCTTGGCAAACAAGGGCGCACCCTCTCTCTACTTCACGACAATTTTTCTTATTCCGTTACTCGGAAGGGGCTTTGTCGTACCTAAAACAATAGAAATGAAAGGTCGTTAATCATGAAAAAGCACATTTTGACTCTACTTCTCCCTACATTGATGGCATCAAACGCAATGGCAGCGCAGCTGTATCAAGCGGAAGATGGGTCAGTTTTAAATATTTACTCTCGTCTTGGTTTCAATGTCACCAGTAAAAATGACGAGCACGGCGATGCAAATGGCGAGTTTGATGGTCGTATTGGTTTAAACGGTTCACAAACCATCAACGAGTACGCGTCGATCATCGGCCAAGCGCAATACCAAGTGGGTGCAGCTGAATACGCAAACCAAGTAAACGACAAACCGTCTCTGACCGCGCGTTATGTATGGGCGGGGATTGATGCGAAAGATTATGGTCGCATTACAGGTGGTCGCGTGGCATCTGGATTGATTATGTTTACCGACATTGGTGATGTATTCGCCTCTTCCGATGTTTCTATGGCGCGCCAAGCGAATAAAGTCGACAAAACCGCGACGCAAGTTTTCCGTCAAGATGGCACGCTGCAATACCAAAACAACCTAGGTAATTTCGACTTTTCTGTCGCGTACATTTTAGGAAACAACACTTCTGAGCTCGACTACGGTTACAACACTGCACTGCGTTATACGCTAGACATGGGAAATTTGGGCACCTTGGCACCAGTGGTGGCGATGCAGAAGAATAAAGGTGATGCACGTGAAAGCAACGACACCGATTACACATTCTGGGGCGCAGGTACGCGTTACTACTTAGGTGATTTGATGTTGGGTGCGTTGTACTCGGAAGATGAACTAGAGGGCCATTACTCACAAACCAGTACCGACAAAGTGATGGAACTAACGGCGGTTTACAGTGTAAATGACAAATGGGCACTGCGTGCTGGTTATCGTTCTTTAGAAAACAGTGAGGGTGACGAGCTAGAGCTGAAAGATACAACGCTAGAAGTGCAATACAAACTGACGCCTCGTTCTTCTATCTACACAAACTACGTTGATCGTAACGGCTCGCGTGGCTACAGCAATGGACAAGAAGTCTCGTTTGGCGGTGCGCACGCAGACGAAAGCTACTACCACTTAGGTCTGCGTTACGAGCTGTAAACACGATACTTAATGTAAGTTAGCTGAATCCATGAGCTTCTTCTATGTCCGGTCAGTAGTTATTGCCTTTAATGCTGATTTGAAGAAGCTCACCCTCGCAATATGTTTTCTTCGTTACCTGTTTTAACCAACACGCCTGCATCAGGGAGGCTGGTGACAGTAGCTAACAATTTTCCATCAACAAAGTGCAATGCCGCATAATCGTGAATGCCATAACAAGTGATGCTCGGTTGAGAACGAGCAAAGGCTTGGAAAACCTCGAACTTCTCACCTACATGAGAAAAATGTGCCGCAGCCAAACCGTCAATAAATCCAAGACAACGCATAACTTGGTATGCTTCGGGATCACTGTCTGTCACCGCAAACTCAAACCAACAAATTGCACCAGCGCTCATGCCACAAATGATGATGCCTTGTTTGAGTATTCTATCGATTCCCCATTCGCGCCAAATGGCCAACATCGAACGCGTATTACCGCCACCGACGTAAATGATGTCTTGTTCAAATAGCGTTTCTTTCCAACCAGCTTCAAACTTAAACAGCGGAAAATGGGTCACGTTTTCACTAAGCTTCGCATCGTAAAAACGTTCAATCACTTCATCGGCATCTCCCGTGGCTGTAGGTAGAAAACAAATGTTTGGATTCTCCTTACCAGACAAAGACAAAATGTATTGATCGAGCGGACTCGGATTCTCTCCCATCATCCAGCCACCACCACCAATCGCAATACAGTGTTTTCGCATTCCTTTGCTTCCTCAATTGTTGCTAAGTTTGTTGTCGCTATTCGCCGACAGAATATATGTTCCTAAAGTGATCAATGAACGCTCGCGTTCTTCTTGGTAAGTGCTCACGTTTTGGGTAAAGCAGATAAAGCGGCAAAATCGCATCCGTTTGCCATTCTGGCAGCAAACTCACGAGTTTTTCTTTTTGTGCAGGGTCGAGTTTAGCCAGTGCAAATTCATCTAACATGGCTACACCACAGCCAGCCAAAGTAGCATCCAACATGGACTGGACAAGATTAAAACTCAGCGTACTTTCTAACTCAATGCTGCACTGCTGTTGAGTTTGCTTATGCGTAAACGTCCACTTGTCTAACACCAAGTCACGACTTTTATAAAGGATGTGCTCTAAGTCACCAAGATCCTCTGGCGTACTTACATTTGGTTTATCAGCTAAATACGAGCGATGAGCGATCGGTTTACAGTGTAAAGTGCGTAGCTGATGGCCGACGTATCCCTCAGGAGGAGTATCGGTAAAGTAGAATGCGATATCAAACCCAGCCTCAATCAAGTCGAGAGGTGTCTCTGTGAAGATCACTTCAACACTCACTTGTGGATGTTGCAATCGAAACTCGATCAATGTTTGGCTGAGTAACGCAGCTCCGAAAGAAGCGGACGCCGCTATTCTCAATTTTCCCGATACGATCTCGTTTGCAATGACTTGCTCATTGATCTGCTCAGCGCCTTCGAGCAGTTGCTTTACCTGCTGATAAAACCGCAAACCATCGTAGGTCAAATTAAACTGGCGCGTAGTTCGCTGAATAAGCTGCACCGACAATATGTCTTCAAGCTGTTTAAGTTGCCGACTTACATGCGCATTCGAACATTTCAGTCGCTTTGCTGCGCCAGCAATACTTCGCTCCTCGCACAAAGCGACGTAAAGTGGTACGTAGCTGAGCCATTTTATTTCCATACAGTAATTCTGAATCTCTAAAATCAAACTATTGGAAATAATAGAAAGCCTCTAAACTCTATACAACCTAAATTTGAAAGGATGAGTTATGAGTGTTTTCGACACGTGGTTAAAAGGTCAAGTCATTAAAGATCACATCACTAATCCCAATATCATCGTTGGCGATTACAGCTATTACTCGGGCTTCTATCATCAAAAAAGCTTCGAAGAGCAAGCAGTACGCTACTTGTTGGGTGACCCCGTCACACTTCAAGAATGGCAAAGTAGAGAACCCGATAGCATCGACAAATTAATCATTGGCAAGTTTTGTTCCATCGCTTCTGGAGCCACCTTCATGATGGCAGGAAACCAAGGTCATCGCATTGACTGGATTTCGACCTTCCCCTTCTCTCCTGAAGAATTTGGAGAAGGCGTGCAAGACGGTTTCGAGCGTGCCGGAGACACGGTGGTGGGGAACGATGTTTGGATTGGCAGCGAGGCGATGATCATGCCCGGAGTAAACATCGGCGATGGAGCCGTCATCGGAGCACGCACCGTAGTGACGAAAGACGTGCAACCTTATTCGGTGGTGGTTGGAAACAACCAAGTCGTACGTCAACGATTCAGCGATAAAGAGATTGAAACTCTACTCAATATCCAATGGTGGAACTGGCCAATAGAACACATTAAACAAGCAATGAAAGTAATGTGTAGCAGCCAAGTCGGTGCGCTTGCGGACTACTATCAAGAGCACATTGTCGATTTGTAGATAAACAAAAGCCCACACATCTTGTTGCGACGTGTGGGCTCAGTGAGTAAGAAAGCTTAAACCGCAGCGACGTCCTCTTCTTCCAAGTTCGCCGAGACTTTAATTTCGTATTGATTGAAACGGAACGAACAACCGCCATGAGTGCGCTTTGTCGTTACTTGTTCGTCGCCAAACTGCACCGTCACGCGAGTGAAGACACGCTCTTTGGCTTCGACAATATTTTCTTCTAACGCGACTTCAAAGTCATGTTCCGTTTGTTCTAGCTTTTGCTTTATCGCTTCAAGCTGCTCGTTGTTTTGTGTTTTCATCACGTCAATCTGAGCTTGTTCTTCGTCGGTACGTTCGGCTTTAGGACGTTTCTTAAATTCGAGCTCTTTACGAATCACATCCATCGTGCCTTCTTGAGCGCGTTTGTATTGTTCTTTAAGCTCTGCTAATCGTTCCTTAAATGCAGAATAGCGTGCGAACGCTTCTACCTTAGTGGCGGTGTCGCCTTCTACGCCCAATTGTAAGCACACCACTTTGCCACCGACTTTTGCATCTCCGCCGCTGAGCGTGCCGTTCCTACCGTTCGCGTCTAGCACCGTCAGATTGCGCCCACAAACAATATCGTTATTCATGCTGTGCACCGCCAACTCAATATCTTCGCCGGCTTGCAAATCACAATATTGGGCGTAGCTGGCACGAATCGAACCTTTGGCTTTGACGTGACAACTCTTTGGCTGGCCATCACTCACGGTGTGGCCAATGATCCCTTTACCAACTTGGATGTCGTCTTGCGCTTGTACGTCAGCCGATTCAATGAAGCCGCCTACAGTAATAGAACCCGTCGCTTTAACAATCATGCCAGATTCAATGTTGCCACCGATAATCACATTCCCTTTGAATTTCACGTGGCCTGTATTCACGCCAACGCTATTGAGGCAGAGTGCGTTATCAACTTCGATGGTTTTGTCTTTAATCAGAGGCGTACCGGATACCGATGCAATCAATAGGTTTGGGTCTTGCTTGCTTATCTCGGTGCCCTTGCCTGGCTTCATTGGGCTGTCTTTTCCGGCTTGTGGAGGAATCACTCGCCCTTGAACAGTAAAACCAGGCGTACCTTTGGTCGCAGGCGTGCGGCGCATCACCTCATCGCCTACGTCAACCGCGATAGTTTCACCGAGGTTACGTAAATCAATTTTGTCGCTAGCAGATTGGCCGTCTTTGGGTTTGAGGATGCGTTTGGTGATGTCTTTAACAAGAGGAGTAAAAAGAGCGTCTTTGCCTTTGATAGGTTGCTTACCAACCGCTACAGGTTGAGAAAAAGTTTCGCCGGGTTTGAGCTGAGTGCTGACAACCAACACTTTCTTCAAAGCCAGTTTGTTGATGCCTTTCGAAACTCGCGCTTGAGCAAGGGCTTGAACAATCTCGGGGCCACGTAAACCTCGGCCTCCGTACGCGCCGACAACGTTCATACTGGCGAGCATGTCATTATTCGATAATTCAACCTCAACTTGCGCGTTGCGTTTTTCCGCAATGACGATGCCTTCGTAGGCCTCGGCTTTACGTTCTTTGGCGCAGTTAATGAATCTCACGACTTCCCCCTCAACAACAAACATCTTTTCAGCGTTCATTGCGACGAGCTGCTCGTTTAATTCATTTTGATTTAGCTCACCACCGAGGTCCACTTCTCCCGGAAGACGGGCTATCACCTTGGTCTTATCTTCAGATAACTCAAGACACAGCTTCCACATACCCTTACCACTTTGCTTCCCATCAACACTTTCAGTCTACCCAAATCCGTTTTCTGAACAAACCTCGCATTTCTTATTATAGGGCTCACGTCACTAAAGAAAGTAATCCATCAATAACGGTTAAACAGATATTAAGAGAGCATTTCGATTTAACCTAAAGCTCAATCAAAATACACGCCGAAATAAAAAGGAGCTGGATTTACAGTGTAAAATCAGCTCCTAATAATTTCATTTACAGTGTAAATTTCCCTTTAGTGTTTACAGTGTAAATCGTTCCAAATGTGTCTTACTTCGTCCCTTAACTGCTGCTCAACTTGCCTTCTTCCAGGTAAACCAAATTGCTGAGCACATTCAGTCCAACTACGGTTAAGAAAAAGCTTACTGATCATCAAGTCGGAAGCGGAGTTCAAACCTAAGTTAAGTAACCACTGCTGAAGCCAAGCAGACACGGACTCATAACTGTTACCACCATCAGCATAGCATTCAATTAGTAATAACTTAGCGGGATGAAGTGGACTCATTCCCAAAGGTTGCGGTAATAGAGCTCGAAAAATAGAGGCTTCTAATTTTGGATAGACGTCAGCCACATTGTTAGACAACACTTCTTCAAATAGCGCCTGAGATTCATCGACCCAAGCCGTCTGTTGGGAATCACAAGGTTTGACCATCAAGACTGAATAACAACCGCTAGCAGCATCGCGCATTGACCCTAAACGAATTGCACGGAAGTTCGATTGTAGCCAGAAATGGACCAACTCTTCCGTCGCACCGAAACTCGTGGATAAGTAAGCAATGTGTTTAGCCGCCATTTGATCAAGTTGCTGCAGCATTTTTTGACCGATGCCTCTTCCTTGCAATTCCGGATGAACAGCAATTCTCATGACTCGCAGCGTCGATAGATTCGCGACATTCGGAAATCCTAGGTGGTTTGCAATCGTAACTGGGGCTAAGTGTCCTTTAGGACGACGCTTACCAAGCTGAATTTCTTCAACCAATTCAGCGTCAAGCCCACCCTCTTCGACCGCTAATATTACCCCCACAACCGCATTATCTTGCTTAGCAAAATAGAGCTGACTGTTGTCGTCTTGCAAAAGGTGAATCAAATCATTCGGCGAGGTCTGATAATGAGCATTAACCAAAAGAGCGAAGCACTCGCGCAGCAAACTAGGCTGCGATATCAAATCGTCCTTATCGGCTTTAGAAAGGGAAATTGAGTCGACCTGGTTAAGTTGATGGTGCGTTAACTCCGCATCCAACAAAAACGCGTCATAGAGCCATGATTCGAGCGCATCATTCATGCTCCAGCGGATGGGCTGTGTCATGTGCCACGTTTTCATTCCCGAACGCTGTTTCTGAAGCCAATCAACAAATTTAATCGTAAAGCCCCGGCCACAACCTTCATAACCGTGAATAGTCGTAGAAAAAATGAGTCGATGATAATGTTCGGTAATGCTCTTGAGCATAGGAACTGGAATTGCAGCCGCTTCATCGACAAGTAACAAATCACATTCAGGTCGACTCAATAATAGTTCATCTGGAGCAATAAATTGAATGGCTCCCTGCCCTGATTCTAATCTGTCCTTCTTAATACGCTGTGCGCTAGGGAGTAAACGTAAAGCATGTTGGTAAACAGGCTCAACGGCTTTTATAGATGGTGCCGTAATTAAGATTCTAAGCGGCTTCTGCTGTAATAAGTTCGCACACGCAATTCCGAGGGCACTTGTTTTTCCACGTCCACGATCAGCGGTCAAAATTAATGGTCGCTTTCGATGTCCTGTCACCACCTTTTCAATTAGAGAAATGGCATGTTCTTGTTCCGTGTAGTGGCTTTCTTTTTCTGCTTGCTTGATGTCTGGAGCCGTTGGCAATGGTTTGTCTTGCTCAATAACAACGAGCTTCTCCCATTGTTTGTGCATCCATTGCTGAGCAAAATTCGCATTTTGTCGCAGCTCAGTAATGACAATAAGAAAACCGCCGCCAACCAATGAGCCAAGCGCGGCGGTAAAACTATTGGCGTCAAAGCCATTTCGAGCATCAAACAATAGAACGTCACACTCTCTGCCTAGCAACATGTGCCCTTGTTTAGACGAAACACTGGATACGTTTTTCAAACCAAAATCACCAACAGAAAACCAACGTTGATGGCGCTGCGTTTTATGGAACTCTGACATCAACGCATTTTGCCAAGAAGCCTCGCCTTGAATGACAACACCAATCCTTTGGAAAGATTGGTGAGCTTGATGTTGAAGTGATGAAAGGAAATCAGATTGTGTCTGCATTTTGTCTATCCAACGTTGAACTGACGCAATGGTATCACATCTTTAATTTGACGCTTCTCAGATATAAAAAAACCGCCCGGAGGCGGTTGATTCAATCATCATTTGTTATTGCAGTTTGGTTTGTACAAACGCAAGAATCTCTTCCATTAAGCTGTCATCAACTTTCTTCAAGTTCAACGCTAGGCTGCTACCTTTTCGGCTATAGCTTGCTCGACCTTTTACTAAGTCGACTTTTTCCGTCTTCTTGCCAGGTTTTGCTGGTGCAAGTTCAGTAATCCAATTTTCGATGCTTTCCGTGACTTCTTTTGTCAGACGAGCAACGCCTTGAGCTGTGCTTCGCTGCCATAAAAACCCTTCGCTAGAGCGACATTTATCTAACAGCTCTTGCTGCTGCTCTGGCGTCAGCGTTGAAAACTGTTTGTGCAGTTTCACGATAGTTGGACGACCGAGATCGCCAACATTCGGATACGCTTGAAGCAGTTCTAACGGTAATGCTGCGGCTTTTAAAGCGCCACTTACCAACGCTTCACTGCACTGGAACATTTTTGCCAATGCTTTCTGATCTTCAGCTTCACCACTATCAAGCTTAGCCTGCATCTCTTTCCCTTTTTCATATAAAGAGAGCGGCTTGTGAGCATTTGCCACATCAGACAAAAACTTAGCATGGTCAGTATTGATGTTGTCAGCAACATAAACCAAAAAATCTTGTTCAGCGAGGATACAAGACATGCGACGACGGCTACCATCTAAAACTTCGATCTTGCCATCTTCAGTTCTACGACCTACAGCTGGATATTGTTGGCCACGCTCTTTGAGTGTGACTAAAACATCAGATAAAGCATGTTCATTTAAGAACGATTGCTCACGAGCGTTATCAACAAATACTGTTGTTTCTGTCGCAACTTTATTTGCAGGAATACGCACAAGTTCAAACTGAACAATATTTTCACCTGCAACTGCTAGTTCAATCGTTTGAGCTTTCTCTTTTGCCGCAGTTTGCGCCTCTTGCGGAGTCACAACACGACGCTTATTCGTTTTGCCAAATAATTTCGCGTTTAATTCAGACGTTTTCAAAGCCATTTACTTATTACCCCTGATTCAATGACGGCCAATTAGAGTGCAGGACACGCTCTAATTCCAGTGCGCTTTTATGAACAGCGTCCTGCGCGGTAGCTAGTGTCTTCTTACCGCCTTCAAAATCGCTTACTGTCAGATCAAATACTGTGCTGTAGGTATCGGCACAGGTTTCAAACGCACGGCTACGAGGAATAGTAGCCATCATAACTTGGTCACCTAGAAGATAGTTCATTTCAGTTAAAACAGAAACTTGCTTCTTATTGTCGTCCTCAAACATGGTTGGCATCAAGCGAACAAACTCAAGACCATTCCAGTCCTCCGGGAACATTTCATATACCGTAGGCAAATGCTGGAAGAAGTTTACTGTTGAAGCCCAGTCCAGACGCTTAGCCGCACAAGGAATTAGCAAGGCATTTGATGCATACATCGCATTCCATACTAATGGGTCAACGTGTGGACCGGTATCAATCATAATGATATCGAAGTCATCAGCAATTTTATCAATCAGTTGCTCTTTCAGCAGACGGACGATATCGAGTGATGGGTCTTCAGATAGCGTTTGCCATGCTTCCGCATTAAACATCGCGTCTTCTGGAAACGCTGAAATCGACTTTAAGTTCGGATATTGCGTTGGCAGCAATACGTTTTTACGTAAAAATTCACTGTCAATTTCCACACCATCAGGCACGTTACCCAACATAATGTCTACCGCAGAATAGATATTATCATGCTCTGCCATGCTGATTTGCGGGTTAAGGAATAAACGTAGCGAGCCTTGTGGGTCTAAGTCGATTAAACAAATACGGTATCGTTTATCCAAATTTAGCGCTAAACATGCCGCTAAATGAACCGCGGTCATTGATTTACCTGTACCGCCCTTTTGGTTCTGCACATTAATAATCCAAGGTTTGTTACCTGAATTCTTTTTACGCTCATGAAATTTAGGCACTTCAGCCGCATCCATGAGCATGTGTGCTTCTTCTAACGTAATTGAATAATGATTCGCGTTGTTTTTAGTAAATTGATGCCCAGCGGCTTCCATTTTACCAATCGCGTCGTCGAGCTTACGGCGAGTTAGACCAGAACGGGTTTCCATCATCGCTTTCGACATTGGTGGGAAGTAGTTATCGCTTCGCTCTTCTAAAACAATTTCAATACGGTCAGCTTGAACCTGCTGAGTCAGCTCCGCTAACTCAAGAAGGTTTTCAATCGTTTTTTCTCTTTTCATGCCAAATTCCGTTGGAAGGATTTATAATTGCAATTGTACAGCAGTAAAGACCAAAAACAACAAAAAGGTGCACGAACATTTTGAATTACCATCACATAAAAAAACACCCAAATCGACGCTTTTATGATTTATGGTCAAAAAGATAACTATTTTTAATCAAATAATCTTCTCATAAGTGGACACCTAAACTTAAAAATAAAAAGTGTTACAGCGTCACTCATTTACAATGTAAATCAATTTTCTACCGGAACGATTATAATCTTAAGCTAAATTACGGGTTATGTTAGACCAACCTAATTTAAACGATAAATAGTAAGTAATATCGGAACAATAAAGACCTGAACACCTTGATCATGTCTCCGAGCAAAATAGGGCAGTTCCAGCGAAACATCTATGGAAGTATGATCAAGGTATGCTTATGATCATGCTTCCGTGTTAATAAGCAAATCCGAAAGCATGATCATGGAAAAATAGAGCAGAGTAAGGTGTAAACACGCAAATAAAATAAGATCCATTAATCGGAAATATGATCAAGCCTTAGAATCTCTCGGAAGCATGAGTTTTCTTCTCTGATTTACGGTTGAGTGCAGACAGAATGGGGGATTGAGCAGAAATTGACGTTATAGAAGCCGGAACAATGAAATTGCTCAAGTTGCTATGATAAATCACGCTCTCATGATCATGCTTCCTGTAAATAAGCAGAGACTAGGATTTACTTCTAAATATGAGCGACTTGAATGTATTTTAATCAGATGAGTGATATCTCATCAATATGGGCGCCAGAACGATAGATATATTGGCTCTTGATCATCGATCCGAGTATAAATAACATCACCAATGCACAATATAATCATCGTGAAGATCATTATTAAATACAGCATCTGTGGATAACCTGTAAAAACATCATGATCATCGTTTCAAGACTCTTTTGATCATCTTTTCATAACCTTAATGATCATGCTTACGAATAAATATGATCATGCTTTCAGGTTATTGTTGATCATACTTTCAGACTTCTTATGATCATAGTTCCGAAACACATGGAAATAATAGTCTTATAGAACAAAAGCTTAGCGAGAAATTTCAAGCCAGATCATTAGATCATATAATCAATTAAGATCAGATTAATCAAAAAGATCAGTTATTTAAAAAACAATCTTTTTCTTTATTTATGATCTGTTTTTCTTTATTCTTCGGAACCATAGCACAACTACGGCTAGTGTGATCTGGATCTAAAATGACGGCTGATGAAAAAATTCTGATTAAAGCACCGAGAAGCCACAAAGATGGCCATCTTTTTGAGGTACATGAATCCTCTGCGGATTGGGTAGAGCAGTACCAACATTTCAAAGGGGTGACCAAAAGCATCTTAGAGTTGCTTAATCTGATCTCATTACGAGGCTTCAGCAGCAAGGATGGTTTGGTTTCAACCACAGAGATTGTGGAAGCAACAGATGGGCAACTCACACGTGCAGCTCTGCAACAACGTTTGCGCGCGGCAGTAAATATTGGTTTATTTACTCAAATTCCAGTGCGTTTTGAAGAGGGACTTGCTGGTAAAACGATGCTACATAAATTTGTGAATCCCAATCAGCTTATATCTGTGTTGGGAGCAACAAGTCTTGTTACCGACAAAGTTCGCCAGAACGAGAAACAAAAACGTTCGAAAGCATTGGCTCAGACTCAAGTAAACAAACGTTTGTTGAATGAGCACGGGTTAAACACACCTCCCACGATGAAAGATGAAGCCGATCAATTTGTTGTATCTCCAACAAATTGGGCTGGGATAATTGACCAAGCACTTGCGCCACCAAGAACTCGAAAAAGTTATCAGAAATCCATGGTGTCGATCTCTGGCACAAAAGCCGTTATTGAGACGCGATCATCCAAAAATATCATGACTGTGGATGATCTCATGACCCTGTTCGCTCTCTTCACGTTAACGGTTCAGTATCATGATCATCACAAAGATCAGTATCAGCTTGATGCGGCTCACGTACCAAACAAAACGCCGCTATACATCACTGATATTTTGTCGCTCAGAGGCAAAAAAGACAGTGGCCCAGCTCGTGATTCCATTCGCGATAGCATTGATCGCATTGAATTCACTGATTTTCAGCTCCATGAACTTACTGGACGTTGGCTAAGTGAAAACATGCCAGAGGGCTTCAAAAGTGATCGTTTTCGTTTTCTTGCTCGAACCATCACAGCCTCTGAAGAGGCACCAGTGGAGGGTAGCGATGGTGAAATTCGTATCAAGCCAAACTTATATATTTTAGTTTGGGAACCTTCGTTTTATGAAGAGCTGTTAACGCGCGATTATTTCTTCTTGTTTCCGCCAGAGATCTTGAAACAACATACTTTGGTGTTTCAACTGTACTCTTTCTTCCGTAGTCGCATGGTTCGTCGTCACACGGATTGCATGCTACTGAGTGAGTTAAATCAGAAGCTTGCACGTAACATTGAATGGCGACGTTTCTCCATGGATTTGATCCGAGAACTAAAGCGTTTGTCTGATGGAAAAGGGAATGATGATCTATTCGTCGTTAATTTGTGGGGTTATCACCTGACGATCGAAACCATGATCGAAAATGACAAAGTGATGGACTACCAAATCGACATCAAATGTGATGTCGAAGAGGTCTTACGTTACTCGCGAGCGCGAACGACCAACGCAGGAAAGCGTAACATGGCGCCTACGCTGCCAAATCCACTTCGTAATGAGATGGTAACCCGACAACAGCTTGAGGAGCTCTCAGGCATCATAGACGGCGAATTTGAGCCTATTCAACGCAAAGCACCATCTCCAAGAGGAAATTTAGGGCGACGCGTGAAGCAAAGAAAGCATTTGGTAGAGATCAATGCTGATGAGATCACCATTACTCTATCTAAATATACCTCACCAGAGGCTCTAGAACGCAGTATAACGGCTTTGTCTGCGATGACAGGGCACTCGTATGCCTCAATCAAAGAAGAGTGCTCAGATTACATAGAGAAGCTCGATTGGCTAAGGGTAGGGGATGAGCCGATTCCTTATGAGACATTAAGTAAAACCGTCGAGCTGTTTAACACCCAGAACGATGTTAAGCATCTTACCATCGAGCGCTTGATTGCGGGGTTAGCGGTGCGTCGGAAAGTTTGTCGTCAAATCTTCGATGGTCACATGGATGAAATGGTATTTCGTGCCTTGGATGAAATGGCGATTTAAAAGTGTCGCTTGATGTGTATCAAGCTATAGGTGTGATGTATCGGTTTGAAATGTAACAATGTCTTTCGATGATAAAAAACAGACTTAACTCTTACAAACCACTGACATTAGAAGCCAAGCCTAATACTACTATTTATCCCGAATAGACAACCTTTTGTCCTTTCTGATGATTAATAGATTGGCTCATATTGTTACATTCATTCTGAATAGACTTCGCGAGTTTCTCCTCAGGAAACTCGCTTTTTTTTGCCTAAAATTCCGCTAATTAAGCCTTGATCATTTTTCCGGACTAATGAGGTAAACCTTGATCATGCTTCTTGGGTTCATTCCAATGTAATGAACGCATCAACGCAACATGTGATTCGATTAAGCTATGGGCTTGTTCCTGCCACTTGTTTTGATCACACTGCTGATTACAAAACTCTAACGCCACAACGGTGAGATGCTGAAGTCGTCTCAAACACCAATCTTTGATCAGAATATCAGTCGAGACTTGGCATGCTGCTTGTTCAAGCTTTGCACTCGTATAAAGCAAGGTTTGATATGCTTTCTGAGGGTCTTGGTACCTTGCATGTTGAAACACGCGTAAACATCCATCCAACCAGCAAGCAATCGCTTTACTTTGAAGATCACTCAATTCGGGTCCAAACACGTCATCAGGCACCTGATATAAGATCGTTTCCAATTTTTCTACTTGATCATGTTTCCGCTGTTCGTACCACATGGCGATTTGATCTTGCCAAGTACTCAAATCCATTACGCTGCCTCAGTCCATTGTTTTACATAGTGATTTGGCCCTATTTGATCAAATTCGTCGACAATTATGCTGCTACGTTGACGAATTTCATCGGCATCTATCGAATAGTTTGGCTCATTTTTCACTAAGTTACCAAAAGGTAAGTCAGGATCAGGAACGGCAGAAATCAACAGCTTAGTATAAGGATGCTGCGGATTCTTAAGTATTGAATGAGTGTCGCCCCATTCAACGATTTGCCCTTTGTACATTACTGCGGTTTCTTCCGCGATGTAGTGCGCAGTCGCCAGATCATGAGTGATGTATAAAAAACCAATTCCCAGCTCTTGCTTCATTCGTTGCATTAAATTCAACACTCCCAAGCGAATAGAAACATCCAGCATAGACGTAGGCTCATCCGCAAGAATGATTTGCGAACCTACCGCTAAAGCCCTTGCTAAGTTTACTCGCTGACGTTGCCCACCACTGAGTTCGTGAGGGAACTTATTCAATGTCTCTTCAGGTAGTTCCACCAGTTTTAGGAGCTCTTCCAAGCGGGCTGGGATGTCGCGCTCGTTTTTGACTTGTTTATGAATTTTTAAAGGACGTGTTAGGTGATGGCGAATGGTATGAGTTGGATTGAGAGAGCCAAACGGATCTTGAAACACCATTTGTACTTTACTGCGATATTCTTGTAGAGCCGATCGTGACGTGATCTCATTTATGTCAGTGCCATTGAAAAGAATCTCGCCTTGCGTTGCTGGATAGACTTTGGTTATTAAACGAGCGCAAGTACTCTTACCGCAGCCTGACTCTCCAACCAAAGCCAAGGTTTTTCCTGCGTACAGATCAAAAGTCACTCCTTGAAGCGCACGAAAGGTTTCCTCTTTCGCTAAACCACCGCCCACTTTGAATTCTTTAATCACATTTTTCATTTGGATGATAGGCTGGCTCATGGTTACGCTCCTTGTAACTCTGGTTGTTTGTGGACGTCATGGATGTTTGGGAAAGAAGCCCATAGCTTTTGCGTGTAAGGGTGTTGAGGATGATTGCGTATATCGTATGCTCGATTGACTTCGACGATTTCTCCGTGACGCATGATTGCAATTCGATCACATAGTTGGCTCATGAGTGCCAGGTCATGAGTGATAAAGAGGACTGAAAAACCGAACTCATCTCTAAGCTGATAAATTTGCTGTAAAATTTCTCTCTGTACCACTACATCTAATGCTGTTGTGGGTTCATCCATAATGATCAGTTTTGGATTTAGAGACAAAGCAATGGCTATCACCAACCGCTGACGCATTCCTCCTGAAAATTGATGAGGATATTCTGCTAAGCGTTCTCGAGGAATATTGACCAAGTCCAACAACTTTTCTGCTCTATCTTTTGCTTGAGCGTTAGTGAGGCCTTGATGGTGTCGTAATACATCTGCAAATTGCTCTTGTATCGTTAAGACAGGGTTGAGTGAGTTCATCGCGCTCTGGAACACCATGGCGATTTCACTCCACCTTAGAGCGGTCAGTTCAGAGTCTGAGATACTAAGGATATCTTTGCCATCAAACCATATTTTACCGCCAGAAATGAACGCTGGCGGCTTATGAAGACGATTTATTGAGAATGCGATTGTGCTTTTACCACATCCAGATTCACCGGCGAGACCAAATACTTCGCCTTTGCCGATATCAAAGCTGACGGACTTTACCGCATTAAAATCACCATTATCAGTGATGTAATCGACGCACAAATCTCGGATCTGGATGACCGGGTCATTGTGGTATGCATGACTTAAGTTAATACCATCCATATAAACACCTTACCAATCTAAAAGATAATTATTATCATTATCAGGTGTGGCGGTTTTTAGAAAGTATCAAACCATGAATCAGTGAAGTGACTCGAAAGTTAGGTGAAACAGGAAGTGGTGTAATGCGTCGTTGATAAAACTAAAGAAGAGCAGAATTGAGAGCTAGATCAGCACACTTTTCGTAGGGGGAATTACTCAAATTTAATCGTAAATTTGTCCCTTGGCAAAACTTAAATGATGAATCTATTAAGGAGTTAACGAAAGGGCGGGAGGGGTCACATTTCCCTACAGTTTTTCTTACCACCTTGTTCCGGTTTTGCTATAGATTACGCATCGAAAACATGGTGTGTTCGGAGGAAATATGTCCATTAATTCTATCGACCATGACGAGATGACCAACATCGCTCACAAATGGGAATTACCTGATGAGGAAACCGTTGTGAAGCCAGAGAAAACAGTGAAATCAGCAGAAGCCAGAAGACGCATTGAAGCGTTACGTGAGATCCGTGAAAGTGGGTTGACCATTGAAGAAGCAAGGGAGCTTGGCTTGATACACTGATCGCCTCAGGTTGGTTTAGCAACCCATAGGGTAGTCGACGGACTGCCCTTTTTATTTTTTCACTCTATTACTCTCTTATTCAAACCCTCCATTTATCTGTCTTGCGCCTCAAAAGCACGAGTTTCACACTCACGTCCCGTCCCGAAGAAGTTTGACAATCTGACCTTGTGTTACTAGATATATCAGTAGCGATATGCTTTTTGTTGATTATCGCAACCACAAAGCAAGGAGCGCAAGTATGGTTGATCAAATCCTTTTTTATGAGCCCGATGAACCCCACGGTTTTCTCTCAAATTTTTGCCATGCCCCAGTCAATATCTCCTCCCAAACTTGGCCCACCAGCGAACATTATTACCAAGCCCAAAAGTTTCTCGATGCTCAGTTGCAAAGTAAAATTCAGCACGCAAGCACCCCTGATGAAGCGTTTGCTTTAAGCCGTAAATACGAACACTTTGTCAGAAGCGATTGGGACGATATAAAGTTGGCTGTTATGGCTTTCATCGTTAGGGAAAAGTTTCTACAAAATCCACCATTAGCGCAGCAATTAATGAGAACGGGTAATGCTTGCCTAACAGAGCATTCTCATAAAGATGCCTTTTGGGGAGACGGGGGAGATGGTAAAGGAGAAAATCATCTAGGAGAGATTCTGATGAATGTTCGAGCAGAGCTGAGACATGTTGAGCCTTACAATCTCGTGAAGTTTATCGATAAAGCCAAATTGCCCACCCAGTGGGGCACATTTATGATGTACGGCTTTATTGAAGCCGCGACAAATAAAGAGCATCTTGCTCTGGTCTATGGCGAGCCAACAAAAAGTGCAGCACCACTTATTCGGTTGCATTCGGAGTGTCTTACCGGAGATGCTCTATTTAGCACGCGTTGTGACTGTGGTTTTCAGCTTAATAGAGCGCTACAAAACATCGTCAAAGAGGGATGTGGCGTGCTGCTTTATTTACGTCAAGAAGGGCGTGGAATCGGCTTGATTAATAAAATTCGTGCCTATCACCTACAAGATGATGGCGCAGATACCGTGGAAGCAAATGAGCGTTTAGGTTTTGCCGCTGATATGCGTGATTACGCGTTCTGTAAAGGAATGCTAGAGCATTTGGGGATTGACGCTGTGCGTCTAATGACGAATAACCCACGCAAGCTCGCCGCCTTAAAAGCGGTTGATATTAACGTCATTGAACGAGTGCCATTACAAGAAGGGAATAACCCAAGTAATCAACATTACCTGCAAACCAAGGCGAGTAAATTGGGGCACATGTTTGATCCTAAGTTTGTTAACCACATTAAGTAAGTGCTACAGATTTCCCAGAAACAAAAACGCCAACGTATCATCGTTGGCGTTTTTGTTAATGAGTTGATTCATTGATACTTTTGAATGATTTCATCAATTTCCCCTGAGGCTTTTAATTCAACGAGTCGTGTATTGATGTAATTTTGAGTTTCTGGTTGCATTTGAGGTGAAAAAGCCAGGTAGATTGAGTAGTCAGGAATAACCGAGCTGAAAGGCTGTATCTGAAAATTCTCTAACGGCAAATTGAGTCGCTTTAAGTTGTAAAGGACTCGGGATTCCATCTCGACAAAAGCTGTATCTCCAGGGGTTCGGCTTATCACTCGGTATGCGGCGTTGTAGTCTTTCACACGCATTTCATTGACACTGCCATTTTCAAAGAACGGTGTTAAATTTGGATAATCAAACCCCAGCAGTAATACAATAGAACGACCATGCATCGTATCCATATTTTTGAATTCTAAAGGCTTCTCGCTACTCGACACCAGTACATGTTTTACAGTGTAAATGGGCTCCTCAGATAAATTTTCCGATTGCACCTTGCCCCAGTTCGGGCTGCCATAAGTTAACCAGTTTGGCTCAGCGCCTTCTTCCAATATGGAAATCATGCGCTTAAATGGATAAGTGTGATAATTCACTTGGTAATCCGACTCCGCGAAGATAGCGCTGACGATATCGGTCACAATTCCGGAGTGCATTTGTCCCTGTTGTTCAATTTGAAATGGTCGAGCTTGTTCAGCAATGACGTAATAGTTCACTTGATTTGCGGTCACATGAGAACTTACAACAATTAAGCTAAAAGCCAATCTAAGTAGAAGTCTTTTCATCGTATCCTCGATTATTATTTGTGCGTAGCTATATTTAGAGTAGCGCAAGTTTATCGGAGCGGTTTCATATGGATGAAAAAGAGCGATCTCAACGTCGTTTTAGTATCGGCAACCAACTTATGTTGGCGGTATTAACGTTGAGTTTAATCTTTACGGTCATCATTTCTACAGTGAGCTTATATCGAGTTTTTCACGAAGATTTAGCCCATTTAGATGTTGAATTAAAGCAGGTTGAGTCTAGCTATTTATCGAGCTTTTCTGCGAGTTTGTGGGTAGAGGATAGGGAGCTGTTGCTGACACAAGCTCAAGGTGCAATGCGTATGCCCTCGGTGGACTACTTACGTATTGCTAGTGAAGACGAAGTTATCATTGAATTAGGTTCGGCGCTTTCTGAGGATGTTGTCGAGAGAAGCTGGCCGATGCAGTATCGGGTCGGCGATAAAACGTATGATCTCGCGATATTAACGGTTCAATCGGATCTTAGCGCGATATATGAAGATCTTTGGCAGCAGTTCTTTTTTCTACTTACGACAGAAGCGATCAAAATTCTTGTTCTCATCATTGGTGTTCTTTGGGTGGCGTTTCGCTTGTTGGTCAATCCGTTACAATTGCTGTCTGGTGCGGTGAGCGATTTTCGTGGCGGTACAGTGCCGAGTAAAGTGACTCTCCCTAAACGATGGTGCTTTGATGAAGTGAGTGTTTTGGCAGAGAAATACAACCGAAGTGTTGAGAAAGTGAAAGAGCACCAGACTGAGTTAGAGGCTGAACGCGATAGGGCAGAAGTCGCTAATCGTAAGAAAAGTGAGTTTCTTGCCACTATGAGTCATGAGATCCGCACACCGATGAATGGCATTATTGGTGTGTCGTCGTTGCTCAATGACACCGACCTCGATCCCCAGCAAAAAGAGTTTGTAGAGATCATTGACAGTTCTTCTCACTCACTAATGACGATCATCGACGACATTTTGGACTTCTCTAAAGTTGAAGCTGGCAAAGTAGAGCTGGAATACACGAGCTATGATCTTCGCGAGCTACTTGACGATGTCATCAGTTTACATAGTGTCAAAGCCAAGCAGAAAAACTTACAGCTGCTCAGCGATATTGATCCTCACTTGCCAATGGAAGTGCAAGGTGATGCCACACGATTGAAACAAGTTCTGAACAATTTGTTGAGCAACGCGATTAAATTTACCGAGCGCGGTCATGTGAAGCTTCTTGTAGCGTTATCTCGACTTGATGGAGAGACCGCTCATATCCGGTTTCGGGTTGTGGATTCTGGTATTGGTATTGCGAAAGAGCACCAACAAGCAATCTTCGAACGCTTCCAACAAGCTGATGGTAGTACCACCAGAAAGTATGGTGGGACAGGGCTTGGTTTGGCGATAGCTGCACAGTTGGTTAACTTGATGGGAGGGGAAATACAACTAACAAGTGAGCTTGGGCTGGGAAGCTGTTTTGAATTTTCGATTCCTGTTGCTGTAATAAATGCGCAATCGACCTATACCGACCAACTTAATGTATTAGATTTCCCGAAAGCGGAAGACAACGAAATCAGCCCTCAAGATAACGATAAACCTTGGGTATTGGTTGTTGAAGATACCATCGTCAATCAGAAGGTAGTTCGCATCATGTTAGAAAAACTGGGTGTGCGAGTGAGTGTCGCCAACCATGGCGAAGAAGCATTGCAGCTGTGTGATCAGCAGCCTTTCGATTTGATTTTTATGGACTGCCAAATGCCTGTGATGGATGGGTTTATTGCTACGGAGCGAATTCGAAAAATGGGAGAGTGGGGGAAACACGTTCCAATTATTGCGCTAAGTGCCAATGTCATTAAAGAGGAGCAGCAACATTGCTTCGATGTTGGGATGAACGAGTTCGTGGCTAAACCCGTTACCAAGACTCGATTACAACAAATATTCGAACAGCATTTACCAAAAGCACTGAAAATCAGCGCTGTGCCTAAATAGTTAACTTGAAATCGATCAAGTTAAGTGCGTTTCTATTCTGTAATTGTAACTCTGTGTGATATAGTGCCCGGCTAGTATTTAAAGTACCTTGAGGCTGTGAATGTCGTTTAATCTATCCCTATTGCCGCCTGACGAAAAAAACAAAATCGAACTGGATAAGCAGGCGTCGTTTTTGGTTTGGAAGCTCAGAGAGGCCAAATCTGGTCCTGAAGCAATAGAAGAACAGTTGTCCAAGATTAACGATGCTGATGAAAAGGCGTTTTTTCAGCAATCGGTCGAAAAGTACAAACGAGTAATGGGTGTCGCTTAACGCGAACCGTGGCAATGGTTCAATCCAATGCGACGAATGAGGTAACCTCCCTATTCCTTTGCTAAGCGAAATTGAAAAGGTTTCGCTTTTTGCTAAAATCCTTCGCATTAAATTTGAATTTAGAGAGACATCCCGATGGGAAGAAGTTTTGAAGTGCGCAAAGCCTCTATGGCGAAAACTGCAGGCGCGAAAATTAAAGTTTATTCCAAATACGGTAAAGAAATTTACATGTGCGCGAAAAACGGTGGTGGTGATCCAGACATGAACTTGTCTTTGAAACACCTGATCGCAAAAGCGAAAAAAGACCAAGTTCCTGCGCACGTTATCGATAAAGCGATCGACAAAGCGAACGGTGGCGGTGGTGAAGACTACACTCCAGCACGTTACGAAGGCTTCGGCCCTGGCGGTACTAGCGTTATCGTTGACTGTCTAACAGACAACGGCAACCGTACTTTCCAAGATGTACGCCAATGCTTTGTGAAAGTCGGTGCGAAAATTGGTGTTGAGGGCTCGGTTTCTCACATGTTCGATCACCAAGCGGTATTCCAGTTCAAAGGCGACGATGATGAAATCATCCTAGAAACGCTAATGATGGAAGACGTAGACGTTACTGACGTTGAGCTAGAAGACGGTGTTATCACTGTATTCGCACCTCACACAGAATTCTTCAAAACAAAAACTGCGCTTAACGGTGCATTTCCAGATCTAACGATCGATGTTGAAGAAATCACATTCGTTCCTCAAACTCATACGCCTGTATCGGGTGAAGATGCTGAGAAGTTCCAGAAATTCCTAGATCTTCTAGATGACTGTGATGATGTTCAGCAGGTTTACCACAACGCAGAGCTGTAATTAATTCGCTCATATCGTTGTAAAAAGGCTTCCTTAGGGAAGCCTTTTTTGCTTGCTTTCTCAAGCAGAGCTATGCGTTACGATATTTGGAATAACACAGCGACATGATTACACCAAAACAGATACCTTGAGTTAGCATCGCCGTGCCGCCATAGCTAAAGAAGGGAAGTGGGCTACCCATTACTGGCAACAAGCCGCTAACCATGCCAGTATTGATAAAAGCATACAGAAAAAAGCTCATCGCTAATGCGCCACTTACCAGCCGACTAAAAAAGTGGTCAGACTGACATGCAAGCAACATAACGCGTGCAGTGATAAACAAGTACAATGCGAGTAAGACTAAACTGCCAACAAAGCCCCATTCTTCTGCATAGGTCGAAAAAATAAAGTCCGTATGACTTTCTGGAATAAAGCCAAGTGTTCCCTGCGTTGCATTCATCCAACCTTTGCCTTTCATACCGCCTGAGCCAATCGCAATCAAAGATTGGATGATTTGGTAGCCCGAACCCAGTGGATCGGACTCAGGGTGCAAGAACTGTGTTACACGGCTCTTTTGATAGGTTTCCATAACGAAGAACCATAAAATAGGTGCTAACGTTAGAATGCTCGCAATAAACCCGCAGATTATTTTCCAGCTCATGCCAGCCAAAAACAAAACGAACAATGCATAAATGATGGTAAAAACTGCACCGTCTAAATCCGGTTGTAGCGCGATTAACCCGGCAGGAATCATTGTAATAAGTAAGCAAAACGCAATTTTCCGACTGTTTGGTCGACCTCCTTCAATATGAAGCATCCAGGCGATCATGATTGGAATGGAAAGTTTGATTAGTTCAGACGGTTGAAAGCGGAAGAAGCCGATATCGAGCCAACGTTGAGAGCCATTGGTGCTATCACCAAATAAAGCGACAGCAAGTAGTAGCGCAACCGCAATAATGTAGAGATATGGAGCTGAGCGCTGATAGCTGGACGCTGGAATCGAGGACATGACCAAGATACAAACTAATGTCAGTCCGCAGCGCGCCAAATGTTTGAAGAGCATCGCCTCATTAAAGCTACTGGCACTCCAGAGAGTGAGCGAACTTAACAGCATGATCGGAATGATCGCCATGAGTAGTGGCAAATCAACTCTTGGGAAATAACGCTTATTCATTTTCAACGACCTAATAACGCACCTATTTTGAGTGCGAAAACAACTAAAACTCGAAGAGTTCAAACTATTCCGATGCTAAGAATCTCGATTTCGAAACAACAGACACCATGCAAAGGTGTGTAAGAAAGGAGAGTGCGCACTGTCTGTTATGGGTAGTTGTGGGATGGATAAATACACTAGCCTCAGATTTTAAGCCAGTGTTTTTATTGTGACTGCCGTAAAAATGTAGCGTTACGAATGAACGGAATTGTATTTTCTGTTTAAGTGAATGTCATTCATCCTCTCTCAATACCATTCACTCCGCATAACTGCCATTGGTCGCATGCAAAAGCAGCGTGCGATCTTCTCCCTTAATCTGAAACCATCAAATCACGTTCAACTAAGGACAGTACATGATGGTTTCTCAATTTCGCTCAATCAAAGCTCTTAAACTGGCAAGTACCTTTATCGCCGCATTTGCACTCAGCAGCAATCTGACTCTGGCTAACCCAAGCGAGCGCACACTCAGTCAATTCAACCAAGCGGCGCAGGGTGACTCTGGTTTAGTTGATACCGTTTACGGCGAATTATCCAAACAACTTGAAGAGCAGGGCGCAACGCCGGTGACCTTGGTTTACTTGGGCAGTGCTGAAACGTTGCAAGGTCGTGAGGCGTTTATGCCTTGGAACAAGATGAAGTTCACCGAGCGCGGTCTTGCCACAATCCAAAAAGGTTTGGATCTAATGGCGAATCAGCCAGTACCACTGCAAGAGCAACAACGCTTACAAGGTTTGCCGGAATACCAGCTAGCTACCGCCATGGCAGCTACTACGTTTACCTCTCTGCCAGACATGTTCAATCACTTTGAGCGTGGCTACGAGCTGTACCTTTCTCTGCTCGATGAACCGAGTTTTAGCCAACAACCTTTCGCGGCTACTTCGTGGATTTACCGTTATGCCATTGAAGCGGCACTGCGCGCTGAAGATGTTCAACAAGCCAAAACATGGTTAGCGCAAATGGAGCAATTGGGCGACAGCAATCTAGAAACGCAAACCGCGAAAGCGTTGCTAGCCAAGTATTAGGGAGGCGTCATGATCGTTTTTAATCAACTTAGTCGCGATTATGCCCTTGGCAGCCAAACGGTGCGTGCATTGCGAGACGTTTCTGGTGAAGTATTTGCCGGCGAAATGGTGGCATTGTGCGGGCCGTCTGGCTCAGGCAAGAGCACCTTACTTAACGTGCTTGGCATGCTGGATACTCAATACCAAGGTCAGGTGACATTTGCAGGCAGCCCATACCCAACCGGACAAATGCAGGCGGCGAAAATGCGCCGTGAAAAGCTTGGTTTTGTGTTCCAAAAATTCAATCTTGTCCCCGTGATGACAGCGCTAGAGAACGTGGCTTATCCGCTGCATCTCAACGGCTTTTTAAAAGCAGAACAAACCGAGCTTGCTACACAAATGCTGGAACACGTTGGCTTGGGCGAGTTTATTCATCACATGCCCGATAACCTATCGGGCGGTCAGCAACAACGCGTGGCAATTGCTCGTGCGTTAGTACACAAACCAGCATTGGTGATTGCTGATGAGCCAACCGCAAGCCTTGATAGCCAAACTGCCAACAAGGTCATCGACATTATGAAAGGGCTCGGACACGAGCTAGGCACCACTTTTATCGTCGCCACTCACGATCCTCGCATGGCATCCCGTTGTGATCGAACCATTGAGTTGGTGGATGGCAAAATCACCCAAACGCACGCGAGTGTGGAGGAGGTTTCATGGGCAAGCTAATTCCTGTTTCGGTTCGCCTTGCTTGGTTGAACCTACAACGTAATCGCCGTCGCAGTTTGTTATCGATGCTGATCATCGCCATTGCCGTGTTTGCCTTAACCAGTGCGGGCGGCTTTGGTCTGTACACCTACGACAGTTTGAAAGAATCGACAGCGCGTGACACCGGGCATCTGACGTTAACCACACCGGGTTACTTCGCCAAAGAAGAAGAGATGCCGCTGAGTAACGGGTTAACTCATGCCGATGACATCACCAAGCAATTGATTGGCTTGAATGAAGTGCGAGGGGTTCAACCACGAGTTGAGTTCAGCGGTTTGATTTCCAACGGCAACAAGTCATCGATCTTTATCGGCATTGGTGTTAACGAGCGCGAATTCGATATGAAAGGACCGTTTTTGGATCTGCGCGAAGGGCAAACGCTGTCCAACATTCATGCATCGCGTTATGACCCAGCAGAGCCGGAAGTGATGCTTGGCGTTGATTTGGCGAACAACTTAAGCGTACACGTTGGCGATTGGATTACCTTGCTGGCGACCACAACCGACGGTGCATTGAACGCGTATGACTTCAAAGTTCGTGGCATCTACTCAACTGGCGTGCCAGAGCTTGATAAACGCCAGCTTTACGTGCACATCAACAGCGCGCAATCGCTGCTCGGTTCAGACAAAGTCAGTGCGTTATCTGTCTTTCTGTTCGATACCAGTTTAACTAGCCAAGTCGAGCAACAAGTGGCTTCGGTTTTGAGTAAGCAAAAGCAGAACTTTGGCGAGCAAGATATTGAGATTACGCCTTGGCAAGAACGCGCGTTCTTCTATCTCAAAGTGAAAGATTTGTACGACCGTATCTTCGGCATCATGGGTGCAGTAATGGCGCTGGTGGTCTTTGTTGCCCTGTTCAACACCATGACCATGTCGGTCACCGAGCGTACTCGTGAAATCGGCACCTTGTCGGCTCTTGGTAGCTACCCTCGCGAAATCATTGCTGGGTTCTTGCGCGAAGCAGGGTTACTTGCGGTGATTGGCAGCTTAATCGGCGCTTTGTTTACGGCGCTAGTCACCATTTTACTGATGGTCGTGGATGTGCAAATGCCGCCACCGCCAGGACGCACAGAAGGTTACCCATTAACGATTTACTTCTCTTGGGAGCTGGTGGCTGTCGCTGGATTCGCAGTATTGATGATTTGTTTGGTTGCAGCGTTTTTCTCGGCACGCAAAGGGGTGAACAAGCCAATTACGGAGGCTCTGATTTATGTTTAATTTCAAATCACTATTACCAATTGTACTGCTGACGGTAGGCGGCATGGCAAGCATGAATGCCAGTGCGAATGAAACAGCGTTAGATGCACAGCAAGTCGCGCAATTGATTGAAAAAGCCGACAGCTACCGCTTGCAAGATGATTCCTCCAAAGTGGTGTCACTGGTGCGCTTATATCAAGGCCAAGAATTAGATAAAACCCGCCTTTACCACGTGTACACGCGTCCAAATCGTGAATCGTTGGTGGTGTTCAAATCGGCAGTCGAAGCTGGACAAAAGATGCTGATGATGGGCGACAACTACTGGCTGCAAATGCCAAAGAGCCGACGTCCGATTCGCATTACGCCAATGCAAAAGCTGCTTGGTGAAGCGTCTATCGGCGACATCTCAACCCTGACGTGGAGCCAAGATTATCAAGGTGAATGGAAAGCGACAGAAACTGTTTCGGTGAATGAAGAAAGTGTCGCGGCTTATCACCTTGCCTTAACCGCGAAAACAAAAGGGGCGAGTTATCAGAAGATCGACTTATGGTTGTCTGAGCAAGATGCATTTCCAATCAAAGCCGATCTCTACTTGCGCTCTGGCAAACTCGCCAAGCAAGCGCAATACGGACGCGCAACCGACAATGGCGAAGACTATGTCAGTGAGATGACCTTGCTTGATAGCATTCAGCCGAGCAAAAAGACCGTTATCGAGTATCAAGAAATCGTGCCTTGGCAACTGGACAACAAGTTCTACAACCCAAGCTATTTGCCGAAAGCCAATACGACTCAGCTTTAGCCTGAACTCCTTAAATAGAACCATGAAAACGAGCAAGGAAGTCACATGAAATCGCACCAGCCTAACCTTAACAAAAGCACCAGTTTGTTGATTGCTGCGTCGTTGTGTGTGGGCGCAGCAGCCCCAGTTTTTGCCAATGATGAGCTGAGTTTTGAGTGGGATTGGGCTGTCAGTTACGAAACTGCCAAGCAGCGTGACAGCGCATTTATGCAGGCGCAGGGCAGTTCTCGCGATTCACTTAATGCACTCTTGGATGTGCAGATGAATTATCAAAACTTCAGTGGCTTGTTTGCTCTGTACAGCCAAGGGTTGTATCTCAACCAACAAGGAGAGAGTGATTGGTGGAGTGAAGCTGATAACCAACTGTTGATTCGAGAGTTGGCTTGGCTAGGGGAGTGGCAAGTCGGTGACACTACACTTGATGTGAGTTTGGGTAAGTTGCGCGTGGATTGGGGCGTGGGTTATGGCTACCGACCTTTGGACCTGTTTAAGCCTTATCGACAAAACCCGGTTGGCTTAGTCGCAGAAGAGGGGGCGGGCGTGTTTTCACTTTCACACTACGATATGGCCGGCGAGTGGACAGTTATTGCGACCGATTCAAGCTGGGGGCAACAAGATCAAAGTGCACTTGATCAAGCCGCAGAGCAGCAAGGTGTTGGTATTCGTCGTTATGCGCTGGTGGGTGATACCGAGTATCAACTTATTGGTTATTACGATGATGTGCGCCGAGGTTTACTCGGAGCCAGTGCCATTGCGGTGTGGGATGAATCCATCGCCATGCACGGTTCCATGCTGTGGCAAAAGCAAAGTGTTGGCTATCAGTTTCATCAGGATGATCTTTACCAACCCGTTTCGGTTGAGGAGCAGGGCAGCGCATTCCAAGCCTTAGTTGGGGTGAATTGGGCAAACCAAGCCGGACACAACGTGATTGCTGAATATTGGTACGACAGCCGAGCATGGTCGAAAAGCGAATGGCAACAAGCAATAGAGCGTGGCGAATTACTCTCTCAGATCCCTGAACCTAACAACTCTCTGTTGGCTAGCAGCGCTCTACTTGCGACAAGCTACGCCCAAGGGTTTCAGCATGCCAATATCGTTCAGCATAACCTAATGCTGCACTGGAGTTGGGATTTGGAAGCGTGGGCTGCATGGAACGGTAAAGTGGATATGGGCTGGCTAAGTGATGTAACCCCTACGTTGGATGTGATGTTGTCGCCGCAAGATGGTGGTGTGATTGTCACACAGTGGCTTAACTACCAATGGATTGATACTGGCGATCAAAGTGTAGAAGTGGAAGTTGCCGCACGCTTTTTAACCGGAGACGACCAATCTGCTTACGCACAAATCAATGATAAGCATATGATTGTATTTAATATCAAAGGGAAGTTTTAAATGTGTTCAGCAAAATCAGTAGTTGAGAGTGGGTGGTTACGTAGTTTATTAGTGACCACAGTATTTTGTCTCTTTATCTCAGCAATGACGCTCTCAGTTTGGGGCGGCCCCTACTATGTGCATGTGCTGGTGAGCTTTGGGTTTGGCTACTCGGCTATCTTCTTCTCATGGTTGATTGACCGTTTGTTTCCAACCATTCCACGTATGATAGAAGTGGTGTGTTCGCTTGTTGCCTGTTTATTGTTTGGGGTGATTAATGCGCAATTTTGGCTCGGAGAGTATTTTGGTATCTCCGATATGATCCCTGTTGGCTTAATGGGATTACTGTTTAGCGGTATGTGTTATTTCTATTTTTACTCGCGTGAGAAAGAGGCGGTTGCTCAACGAGAGTTGGAAGCCATCAAGCGCGAGAAAGCAGAGCAAGATCGTGCGCTGTTACTGAGTCAGCTTAAGCAGATGCAAAGCCAGATTGAACCACATTTCCTATTTAATACCTTGGCGAATATCAGCGCGCTCATGTCGCAAGATGTCGATAAAGCTAAGCTGATGCTAGAACAGTTAACAGCGCTGCTGCGAGCAACGCTCAAAAGCTCACGTGAAGAGCACACTACCATAGACAATGAAACGGCGTTAATTGAGGCTTACTTAGGCATTCAGCAAACCCGTTTAGGTGACCGACTCAGTTACAAGATTGAGGTGGAAGAGGGATTAGGCAGAACCGAGCTACCGCCGATGATGCTTCAACCCTTAATCGAAAACGCCATCATCCATGGTATTGAGCCAAAGCGAGAAGGTGGTGAAGTCAGCTTGCTGATTAAGCGCGAACAGCAGAACTTGAAGATTGAAGTCAGAGATACAGGTATTGGCTTGAATCACGTGAGTGGTCACATGGGCTCTGGCGTGGGTCTAAGTAATCTCAAGCAGCGAGTTGAAGCTTTGTTCGCAGGGCAAGGAGAGGTCTCTATCAGTGAGTCTGCTCAGGGTGGTGTTTGTGTTAGCTTGAGCTGGCCAATGGAATCGTAATCAAGGAAGAAAGGAATGAATACAGGGTTTACTGCCATTATTGCTGATGATGAACCGCTATTGAGGCGTCATCTTGATAAAAGCCTAGCTGAAGTGTGGCCAGAGCTAGAGGTAATTGCCAAAGTCGCAGATGGTGAACAAGCGTTGCAAGCCATTGAACACAGCCAACCTGACATTGCGTTTCTCGATATTCGTATGCCAGTTTTGGATGGCATGACATTGGCGCAAAAACTCAATCAACTCGCCAACCCACCTTTGATTGTGTTTGTCACCGCGTACGATGATTACGCTATAAAAGCTTTTGAGCAAAATGCCGCCGATTATTTGCTCAAGCCTATCTCAGATGAGCGCCTCCTGACGACGTGTGAAAGAGTGAAAGCACGCCTTGCTAAGCGAGAGCAAGAAAGCAGTAATGTGCAGATGAGCAGCCTATTAGAGCAGTTGCAGCAATTATCTGCGCCACAAACGCCGCAATATCTTCAGTGGATCAAAGCGACGCAAGGGGAAGACATTCATCTGATCGCCACGTCTGATGTGTTGTATTTCAAAGCGGAAGAAAAATACGTTTCTGTGTATGCCCAACAAGGACAAGGCAAAGTGCAGGAGTATTTGATTCGTACATCGTTGAAAGAGTTGATAGGGCAGCTTAACCCAGAACAGTTCTGGCAAGTACACCGTTCAAGCGTGGTGCAAGTGTGCAAAATTAACAAAGTAAACAAAGACTTTGCTGGCAGAATGTTTGTTCACGTTGGAGAGAACAAGCTCCCGGTGAGCCGTGCATCTCAAAGTTTGTTCAAAGGGATGTAATCGCTAGAACTGTTCACTCTTTACACTGTAAACTCGCTACTCTTAACCCAAATTATCAAGGAAGATAAATGAGTTATCGCGTAACCCTATTAAATGCGACGGGAGAGTTGTCTCCAATCTCTGAGTATTTACATCAGAAACTTGATGATCTGAGCTCACAGCTTTCTAGTTACTTTGATTTAAGTAACATTGACCTCACCGTTAGCCCGTTTGATTGCAATGACGTACCGCAGACGGGGATTGGCGGCTATTGCTTAAGTGCCTATCGTGTAGAGATTCTGCTTGATACTCAACGTGCTGATATTAAAAACGTTATTGAGAAAGAACTGGCTGCGGTGTTAGCGCATGAGTTGCATCACCTGTTCCGTATACGAGCCGGAGAGAATGGCGTTGCACTTGGTGATGTGCTGATTATGGAAGGGTTAGCTTGTCATTTCGAACGTAAGATGAATGGCGGCGTCACTCCGAGCTTGTTTGAGCAAATCAAAGATCAAGATTGGCGCCCTTTCTACGCTGAGATGAAAGACAAGTTGACCAGCTTAGATTACAACTTCGACGCTTACTTTCTTGGCAGCGATGAAAGCCGCTGGCCGAAATACATGGGGTATTGGGTTGGGTACAACCTTGTTGCTGAATATCTGGCTGACTTTCAAGGCTCTGAGCTTGATTTAGTCGGAGCAAAAGCCGAGCTTTTCTATCAATAACTCCGGCACAAGCCAAACTAATCGGCTGAGTCATAAAAACAAAAAGCGCCTAAGTCATCAGACGTTAGGCGCTTTCTTCGTTTTATAGCGAAGATTTCTCTGCAGAGGTGAATGGGTTTATTCGCTGATCGTCACTTTCTCGATAATGATTGGATCGCATGGCACATCATCGTGACCAAGCTTAGAGGTCGTTTTCACTTTCGCGATGCGGTTTACTACATCCATACCCGCGGTCACTTTACCAAACACGGCGTAGCCCCAGCCTAGGTTGGTAGTTGCGGTGTGGTCTAGGAAATCATTGTCTTCCAAGTTAATGAAGAACTGTGCTGTTGCAGAGTGCGGAGCATCGGTACGCGCCATTGCGATAGTGCCAACAAGGTTCTTTAGACCACGGTTTGCTTCGTTCGCGATAGGGGCGCGTGTTGGCTTTTCTGCCATGTCTTCGGTATGACCGCCACCTTGGATCATAAAGCCGTCGATAACGCGGTGGAAAATGGTGCCGTCGTAGAAGCCATCTTCACAGTATTTTTTGAAGTTCTTTGAGCTAACTGGCGCTCGTTCTAGGTTCAATTCAATTTCGATGTCACCGAAATTGGTGGTCATAATAATCATCTGGTTTTGCCCTTGTGGGTGCTTAGTTGGCGGCATTATAGCTAAGTCGCATTATGATAGCAGAAATAAAAACAGCGACGTTTTGGCGTCGCTGTTTGCATAGTGAATGGGTCAGGAAAGCGTTAAACCGTAAAGCGACCGACCAAGTCGTACAGCTCGTTAGCCTTGTGGTTAAGGTTGCCACTGCCTGCTCGGTTTTGGTTGGCAAGGTGTGCCGACTGGCTGCTTTGTTGAGAGATCACTTCAATACGTTGTGAAATCTCTTGCCCAACTTGGCTTTGCTCTTCAGTTGCCGTTGCGATAAGCGTGTTCATGTCCATGATGTTAGCAATTGCGGCTTGGATTTCTTGCAGTGCGGCAGAGGCTGCTCGTGCTTCTTCAACCGTTGCTTCACCACGCGCTTGGCTTGAACCCATGGCTTTCACTGCCGCATCCGAACCAGACTTCAATTGCTCAATCATTTGGTGAATTTCGCCTGTGCTGTCTTGAGTGCGACTTGCCAGTTTACGAACCTCATCGGCAACGACTGCGAAGCCGCGACCTTGTTCGCCTGCACGGGCTGCTTCAATGGCTGCGTTCAGTGCCAATAGGTTGGTTTGTTCGGCGATGTCTTGAATCACTTCTAGCGAAGAAGAAATGTTTTGTACATCGCTCTCTAAGCGAGAGATCACCGTGCTGGCTTCCGACACCTCTAGCGCGAGCGCTTCGACGGAGTTCGCTGCCGAATCAACAATGTGTTTCGCTTGCTGTGAATTTTCATCGGCGTCTTTGGCGGATTGCGCCGCTTGGTTAGCGTTACTGGAAATCTCGTGCGCTGTTGCTGTCATCTCGGTCATTGCCGCTGCGACTTGTTCGGTCTCTTCACGCTGACCAGAAGCCAACTCGTCCACTTGCGATGCTCGCTGTGACATGTCGTTGGTCTCTGAAACGACTTCTTGCCCGACATGGCTAACACTCTTGATTATGCCTTGCAGGCTTTCAACGAAGATATTGAAGTTACGGCTCAACTGAGTGAACTCCGGCACGCTTGATTCTTCCATACGCGCGGTTAAGTCTGCATCGCCTTGCGCGAAAGAGTGGATTGAGGCATCAAACTGCTCGATAGGCTTCATGATGCTGCGGTTAACAAACACCGCGAAGACCGCTACGATAGCTGCAATCGAGACACAGAACAGAGCAATTGCCGTCAGTGTGGTGTTGAGGGCCTGATGCGCGGCTTCTTCCATGTTTGCCACAATGGCGTCGATATCGTCAGTGTAGAAGCCCGTACCTAACATCAAATCCCATTCAGGAATGAAGACCGAGTAGCTGAGTTTCGGTAGTGCTTCGCTCTGACCGAGTTTCGGGAAGTAATAAGTCGTGAACTCACCAGTTTTGGAATTTTTGATCAAATCCTGAATCAGGTAATTGCCTTTCTTGTCCTGCAAGTTATAGAAGTTCTCTCCGATGCCTTTGGTGTTTTTACCCACCACGACACGCACGCCTTTTGAATCGTAACCGAAGATGTAGCCGGATTGGCCAAACTCCAACTGTTTCAAGATAGGCAGTGCTGCTTCAAGTGGGGCATTTTGAGCGAGTAGTGGCTCGACGGCGGAGCGCGCCATTTGGACGTAGTTTTTGAGCTCGGCTTTTTTCATCTCCATCATTTGACTTCGAGTCTGCTCAATCTCGTGTTCGTTGTAGGCTGTGGTTTGTAGATAGGTGAACCACATCATGCCTATTGCCATGGTTAGAATTGGAATTATTGAAAGGATATATAGTCGTTTTCTGATCGTCAGATTCATAGAGACGTCCTTCTCTCGGCGCAGCGTTACAAGTGACAAGCTGAATAAGCTTGCCTGATAAAAGTGTTAATACTTATTGTTGTAATGCTTAGAGATTAACCGAGTTAATCAATCAGAAGTACTGGAAATTTGTAAATCTAGACGAAGGTCGTAGCATTTTTAAGCGGGATCACAATTAACGTGAACACGACCCACTATTGCAACGAGAAGTCCCTGTTAACCAATATGAGACGCGATACCTATTCTTTGCGAATTTGAGGTAAAGCCAGTCAGCAACAGGTTTAACGAGGCGCCAACGCAGTGGAGCGTAGAGCCAACCGCGACCAACTAATTGCCACGCACGATGAGTCACGTCCAACCCAAGCAGAAGCTCCCCCTTTTCGTTGAGGGCGTGCAAAATGGTGTTGGCTTGTTCAGGATCGATCTGCGGATAATCTGCGAATGTATCACTATAGATATCGACGGTTTTGATGTGCTGCTTGGCATCGCGTTGTTTTAGCGCCTTCATCTCTTTGACACAAAGCGGGCAGGTTCCGTCATAAAATATGGTGAGTTTTGTCATTGCGGTCTTCTTATTTGAGATTTTCTAATCGCTTTTACGTGGCGAATTTTCTTTTGGTTCATTGTTTTGCAAGTAATGCAGCCAATTGTCGCGAATGTTGCCGTAATTGAATTGGCAGAACTCTTTGCGATCACGCAGGTAGTCTTTTTCTACTTCATCGAGTAAGGCTTTGTATTGCTCAGGAGCACTACCGTACACCAAACATAACGTTGAAAAGTAACGCTGCAAATCAAAGCTGTGTTCGTCAATGTACTCGCCAAAATCGTAGTAGTCCGGTCTGTCGTCGGATTCGAATGCGAACATGTCGGCGGCGCTAATGGCCATATCTGCGCCATCTTCTAGGAAGTCAATCATTAAAATAGTGGCAAAATTATCGACCGCATCTTCTTCTTTTCCGAGAACAGGGATGCTTTGATCTTCGATGTAAGCATGTCCAGCTTCATGAAGTAAAGTGTGCAATAACGTATCTAGCGCCCCTGTTTTTGGGGATTTTCCGAAGCGTTCTTCATACTGATTATTGGAGAAGTAATTGAGCGACTCCAAATAAAAAGTGTAAGGAACGTATATTGTGTGTGTATCAGGATCATACATTGGACCATCTTCTCCGCCGTAAACCAGCGTGAGAGCTTGATCAAATGGAAAGTAGGCCTGAGACAGCTCAACAAAGATGGTGTTTACATCGCTGCTTTGAATCGATTGTTGGGCGATTTTTTCATGAGTTGTCTCTATGGGAGAATATTGAATACGAATGTTTTCAGCTGCTGTAGCTGATGAGACGATGCTGAGTAATAGCGCAGCGCAAAGCGAATGAATGTTCATGTGGGACTCTTGTTATTGAATAACTTGTATAAAAAATTATACATGTTTTTGTCTGATGCATAGTTGGAGGTGTACTCATTAGCCAAAGTCGGGACGTCGGTCTCGAAAAGCAATCATGATAACATCGCATATTTCGGCTGCTTGGTTCTCTAGGGCGTTTATCAAGACCTCTTGGATAAGAACGGCGGTGAAGTTATTAGCTATGCATCGTATTCTAAGAAGCTTACTGAGTAACTGTGCTTCGATTTTTATCTGTGAAAATGATAATAGGCAGTTAATCATTGCAAGGTTTAACTATGGGGGTGGTGAATGTCACTGAATTGAAGAAAATTATCAGCGATATGTTATAATCCTGCTCCGTTGTGACGAAAACGTTTGTTGCAGCCTGAGAGTTTCCTTGGATTCGGCTCGTTTATACACCATGAGCCAGAGTTGAAAAGCTACGACAGGAACAGGCAAACCCAATTGTTTTGAACGCGCTCTCGGCGTTTAGCGGTTACAATGGGAAGGAACTTTGTTTGATAGTAATTGACACATTCTGTTTAAGTAAGGGAGCCCGAAGTGGTTCAGAAAGTGTCACCCAGAATTTACTCACAACACGACACCCCAAGCGATAACGCACAGGTATTGCGAGGGGCCATTTGAAGGAGCTGTATCAGCTCCTTTCACATTTAAGGGCTTGCTAACAGCGTAAAAACTGACACATCGCTTAAGGAGCGCCCCTTAAACTAGCCTAAGGCGCATCTACACCAACTTTTTGAGTATTTTCGAAACAATAAAGCGAGAAAATTTGCTATTGAACGAAGGTTAAACTAACACTCATTCATTACGGAGAATGAAGAGAACAATAATAAGAGGCGATATGAATCATTTAATATCTGTAGGTGCACTGGAGTCCTTCTTGGTCGCGATCAGTGTGCTTTTCCTGGGGCATTTTATTAATGCTAAGCTACCGATTTTAAAGAAATTCAACATACCTGAGCCGATTGTAGGTGGTCTTATTGTGGCCTGCATGATTACTGCTCTTCATTTCAACGGCATCGACTTAGAGTTCGACTTGCCATTACAAAATACGTTTATGTTAATGTTTTTTGCGACAGTTGGTTTGGCCGCAAATTACACTCAGTTGATGAAAGGAGGTGCGAAGGTTTTTATCTTCTTAGCTGTCGCATCGTTTTACATCATCATACAAAACGGCGTTGGCGTTTCACTTGCGGCGGCGCTCGGTTTAGATCCTTTGATGGGGTTAATTGCTGGCTCGATTACTCTGTCAGGTGGTCATGGTACAGGTGCTGCGTGGTCACAAACCTTTCAAGACGTGTATGGATTGGATAACGTCTTAGAAATTGCAATGGCATCAGCGACTTTTGGTTTGATCATCGGCGGTATCATTGGTAGCCCTGTAGCGCAGCGTCTGGTGGAAAAGAACAGCATAGAGTCTGAGTATGGTCGTGGTGGTCGAGATGCCAAAACTCACGAGAAATTCCCGGAGTTGGTGACTTACAATGAATACGAAGAAGATAAAGTAACGGCGAAAAAAGTGGTGGAGAAACTCTTCTTCCTACTGATCTGTGTTACTGGGGCCAAGTATGTCGAGCAATGGGTAAGCACGTATGAAATCTCATGGCTGATGATTCCAGACTTCGTATATGCGCTATTCATTGGTGTGATCATTACGAATTTCTTGGAAGTGACCAAGATTCGTAAGTTAGATGCCGAAACGGTCGATATGTTAGGTACGGTATCGCTATCTCTGTTCTTAGCGATGGCTCTGATGAGCTTGAAGTTATGGAATATCTTCGATCTAGCGATTCCATTCTTGGTTATTTTAGCTGTGCAGTCTGTCGTCTTAGCAATCTTTACGTACTATGTTACGTTCAAAGTGATGGGAAGCAACTACGATGCTGCGGTTATTGCAGGGGGGCACTGCGGTTTTGGCTTGGGTGCAACCCCAACAGCCGTAATGAACATGGGTTCAATCGTTAACCGATTTGGCCCGTCGCCACAAGCATTTATGGTGGTGCCAATTGTGGGCGCTTTCTTTATCGACATCGTCAACTTAATTATCTTGCAAGGCTACATTTCATTCCTTGGTTAAAGTTAAGTGGATGAGCTCCTAGAGGCGAAATAAAAACGGTCACAACACTGGTTGTGACCGTTTTTTTATGACTTGGTTTGGTCGTTTATTGAACGAAGAATTATTGGATAGTTCGGCTGAACTTGAGGCTAGCTGTCCAACCAAGAATACCAATGAAGGCGTAAATGCCAACGTTTAACCAACCCGCTTGAGGAATGGCATTGAATGGGTTTGGTGTAATAATGGCGTGCAGCGGAAGGTAAAGCACTTCGGAGAAAAACTGATCTAGCCCGTAGAAACCAAAAAGTGCGATAGGCATCCAACGCAGCGCATAAATGGCGATAAACAAAATGACCAGTGGTGAGTTCACTTTTTGTGAAATAGCCATCGCAGTTAATGCCAGCGGTAACAGCAGAATACCGGCGAAAAACATTCTGATTAAAAACTCTCCCCAATGCAGCAGCACGTAACCTAACGAGGCTTGGCGGTACAATAAAGCCAATTGGTGATCAGTAGAGATGTTCAGCAACCACAACATTAAATTTGCAGCGAGTACGAGCACCGAGCAGACGAGCGGAATCACCAATAAGCCAAATCCTAGCTTCACTAAATGGGTTTTTATGTCACTGACAGGCATACTGCGCCAAAACATAATGCTGCCTTCCGCCCGTTCTTTGCGTAGCGTTCTTGGGAAGTACTGAACGGCTAACAAGATAGACAGCAGCCCTGCTCCTCCGGTAATCAACATATTGACATCATCGCCAAGCTCTTTGTGAATGTCACTGACATCGCCACCAAAGCTCATTTGGAAAAACATATTGTGTTGTAGAGTGTCGTTACTCATTAAACTCACAAAGAGAATAACTCCACACGCCAACACAAACAGTGGAATACGTAAAACAAGAGGGTTTTCTAACCACTCTTTTTGCAACATCGCGACAACTGAACGCATTACGCTGCCTCCTTCTGCAATGCTAAAAATAGATCCGCTAACTTCACCCCATGGATGGAGCCCATTGTTTCTGCTTGTTGGGCATACTGGGCTTTGAGTAACCATTTCGTTGAACCGAGGCCTTTTTGTGACGAGAGTGGGTTCATCGCTTCAATTTGTGTGCGGTGCTCGTCGTTGGCTTCAAGAATGAAATAGTCTTCACTGATACTGTCCATCGAGGTTTGCAGAACGGGGCGACCATGCTTAAGAATCAGAACATCTGTCAGCAAGTGCTCAATCTCTGATACTTCATGACTGGCGATGATCAACACGCGATCGCCGTCGTGAAACCATTCCAATAAGTGACGATAAAACGTCTCGCGATACACGAGATCTAACCCGAGTGTCGGTTCATCCAATATGAGGATTTGGGTGTTGGTTGCGATCACAATCGCGAGGTGTAATTGCACCTTCATCCCTTTGGATAAAGATTTGATACGCGCACGAGGTTTGATGTCCGTTTGACGAAGTAGCGTATCTGCTTGGGCGCGATTGAACCCTGGATGCACGCCCTCGGTATAGTTAAGCAGTTGAGCAACGGTCATCCAATCTGGCAGAACGTTGACATCCGAGATGTAGGATAAGCTCTGCATTATCTTGTCGCGTTGCATAATGGGTTCAAATCCGTTGATACGAATAGTGCCCTGATATTCATGTGCACCGAGTAGGGCATTAATAAGCGTTGATTTACCTGCGCCATTATGGCCGAGTAAGCCAAGTACTTGTCCTGCATGTAGGTCGAAACTCACTTCATGCAGTGCTTCTCCTTGTTGCTGATAGTGCTTGGAGACGTTGTTTACACTGACTAATGCGCTCATTGGTCACCTTTCAAGTGTGGTTTTAGTTGTAGAATGAATTCGTCGAGTGACATATCCAGACGCTGTATTGTGTCGGCTATCTGAGGAATTTGTTGCTGAAGAAAACGTGCCTTCTCGTCTGCGAGTAATTTGAGCTTTGCTCCTGAAGCGACAAACATACCTTGACCGCGTTTTTTCTCCACTAGCCCGTCATCAACAAGCAATTGATAGCCTTTCATAACGGTGAGGTGGTTAATTTTCATATCTGCAGAGATGCTACGGACGGAGGGCAGAGCATCGCCTTCTTGCCAGACACCTTGCAGTATTTGCTGCGTGATCTGGTCTGCCAACTGTCGAAATATCGGTTGGCGATCATGCCAATTAGTCATGAGTGAATCTCTTGGTTGAGATGGTGTTATATATATGTATAACACCTAGTACATTAGAGAGAAAGTAATAATTTAAAACCTAGTGTATCCGCCTGTCTCATTCGCTCTAAATATCCACCTATGTGGTCGTTGTTTTGAGGTTTTGTTTTATATGGAAATTAATTGCTTCTCATAAGTTGAGAAGTGTTGTTTTTCTCTTCCCATCAATACACTTATCGCCTGTTCTAAATGAATATTCTCACTGAATGATAATTAGCATAATTTTAGGTCTGCCTATTTCTTACTTGATGAGAATTGATGGTCAAAGAGGCCTAGAAAACAAAAGTTTCGAGAGGCAATCTGACTGGCTTAGGCACCTATCTCACGTTGAGCGCGTGCTCAATGAATGAGAAAGAGTAGAGTAAAGAGGTCTCATGAATCAGGTAATATCTATCGGCCCACAGGAGTCGTTCCTCGTCGCAATTTGCGTGTTGTTTTTAGGGCAGTTCATCAATACCAAGTTACCAACCTTAAAAAAATTTAATATTCCAGAGCCAATTGTTGGTGGTCTAGTGGTCGCTTGCGTAATCACGACGATGCACTTAAACGGTGTGGATGTATCCTTTGATTTACCACTGCAAAACGTTTTTATGCTGATGTTTTTTGCAACCGTTGGCTTAGCGGCAAATTACACCCAACTGATTAAAGGCGGTGCGAAGGTTTTCATCTTCCTAGTTGTGGCATCGGTCTACATTCTTATCCAAAATGCGGTCGGCGTGTCCTTAGCAACAGCGTTGGGGTTAGATCCACTCATGGGGTTGATCGCCGGATCCATTACGCTTTCTGGCGGGCATGGAACTGGAGCTGCGTGGTCGCAAACTTTTCAAGAAATGTATGGTTTGCATAATGTTCTAGAGGTGGCAATGGCTTCTGCTACATTTGGCTTGGTGATGGGCGGGATTATTGGCAGCCCTGTTGCGCAAAAGCTACTAAACAAACACTGCTTGGAATCGGAATACGGACGCACCAATCAAAGTCATCAGAGTTTCCCTGAACTGGTGACGTACAACGAACATGAGGAAGATCGTGTCACAGCGAAAAGAGTCGTTGAAAGCTTGTCTATCATTCTACTTTGCGTGACGGGCGCGAAGTATCTGGAGAGTTGGGTAAGCAGTTTTGACATCAAGTGGTTAATGATTCCCGATTTTGTTTATGCGCTGTTTATTGGTGTTGTTATCACTAACATCATGGAAGTGACGAAGGCGCGCAAGGTTGATTTAGAAACCGTTGATATTCTTGGCACGGTTGCACTATCTCTATTTCTTGCCATGGCCTTGATGAGTTTGAAATTGTGGAATATTTTCGATCTTGCGATCCCATTCCTTATTATTCTTGCTATTCAGTCGGCTGTGTTGGCGATGTTCACTTACTACGTAACATTCCGCATGGTGGGAGGCAACTACGATGCGGCGGTGATCGCTAGCGGACACTGCGGTTTTGGGTTAGGTGCTACACCGACTGCAGTCATGAATATGGGCTCCATCGTGAGTCGATATGGTCCATCACCACAAGCATTTATGGTGGTTCCAATTGTCGGTGCATTCTTCATCGACATTGTGAATTTAGTGATTTTGCAAGGATGCATCGCTTTTATTCGATAACATTCGCTTTTTTACCGAAATAACAAAGCCAGCACCTATACGCTGGCTTTGCTATTTGTAACACGAAATCTTGTTTGCCTGACTTCAAGCCGTGAAATCAATGCGTTACTATGACGACATAGTGTTCAATTTTGCAGCAGCATGAGGTACCCACATGTCTGAAAAAATATCGACGTCGGCATTAGCGAAAATGCGCAAGGTAGAAGCTAAGCTGCTGTTTGCCGATCTCAAACGTGCAGGCTACATCGTTCGCCAAGATGAAAAGTGGATTTTGACCGAAGAAGGGGCAAAGTTTGGCGGTGAGTATGTGGATCACCCTAAATTTGGCCAGTTCATCGTCTGGCCGACCAACTTACATATTGAGCTGACTCCCAGCTCAGGGAAAACATTGAGCGCGACACAACTGGGTGAAAAGCTGAAATTGAATGCGAAGCGCATGAACCAGCTTTTGAGTGAACTAGGTTGGTTGACCAAATCCGAAGAGGGATGGAGTGTCACAGAAGCTGGTGTGCGCGCTGGTGGGCAGCAAAGAACCGATAAAGAAACACAAAATACCTTTGTCGTATGGCACGATGTGGTGCTGCGTAACAAGCGTCTTAAGCAGTCTGTCATTGAGTTTTTAGGGCAAGACGCGGAGTCACATTCTACGGATAAATCGTACTCAAGCTTTCGCCAAAAATTTGAAGCCAAGCACCGAACATTAGATGGGCATTACGTGCGCTCTAAGGGGGAGTTGCTCATCGACAACTGGCTGTACTTGGCTGGTGTTGTGCACGCTTATGAGCGTCAGTTGCCGATTGACCAAGATGTCACTAGCGATTTTTACTTGCCAGGTGGCAAAGTCTATTTGCAATTTTGGGGAAGTGACGATGGGGAGATGGCTCAGGCCGACCGTGAGACCATTCGTACTGTTTATGAGCAGCATCATTTCAATCTTATCGAAGTCGAACCGAGTGAACTAGACAAGTTGGATGAAGTGCTTCCTAAGCGTCTTCGTCAGTTTGGTATTAAAGCTTATTGACGACTTAAGCCCGCTGTTCAGATAAGAAAAAACCCGTGTTCAACACGGGTTTTGTATTTTTAGTGTGTTTCTAGGCTGCCATCCTATGGGTTAAAAGCCTTTGATGTTTTCTGCTTCTAGCTCAGAGAAGTACTTCACTGTCTTCACTTTCAGTTCTTGTTGAGCTGGTTCGTCGCATACGATCACCGCTTTAGGGTGAAGTTGAAGAGCAGAAACTGTCCATAGGTGGTTTACACAACCTTCCACGGCTGCTTCAAGTGCCTGAGCTTTGTTATGGCCAGTGACCAAGATCATCACTTCTTCTGAGTCTAGAAGCGTACCAACACCGATAGTCAGCGCGTATTTAGGCACTTGGTTGATATCGCCGTCAAAGAAGCGAGAGTTCGCAATGCGAGTGTCTTCAGTGAGGGTCTTGATGCGAGTACGAGAAGAAAGAGATGACGCTGGCTCGTTGAACGCGATGTGACCGTCGTTACCCACGCCGCCCATGAACAGGTTGATCTTGCCGTAAGACTTAATTTTGTCTTCGTAACGCTTACATTCTGCGTCGTGATCGTCTGTGTTACCGTTCAGTAGGTTGATATTTTCTTCTTGAATATCAATGTGATTAAAGAAGTTGTTGTACATGAATGAGCGGTAAGATTCTGGGTGATCCGCAGGGATGCCAATGTACTCATCCATGTTAAAAGTCACGACGTTTTTGAAGCTGACTTCGCCGGCTTGGTAAAGCTCGATTAGGGCTTTGTAGGTTGCTAGAGGAGTGCCACCAGTTGGTAGACCCAGAACGAATGGACGCTCAGCAGTAGGTTTAAAGTCGTTGATACGCTTAGCGATATGCGCAGCTGCCCACTTACCTACTTGTGCTGCTCGAGTTAACGGGATAAGTCTCATTTTGTGCCCCTAGTTATTGGAATTGACGATGTACTGAAACATTAATTCGCATTATAAAATAAGTGATGGCGAACTGCTATTGTTTTAGGTCAAAATTTTGCTTTTTCTTTAACCAATGTTGGTTTTGTCGACGATTTTTATATCTAAATGCTTTTATAAGACGATTTTTTACAAAGAAATTGCATTATGAAACTGACGAATCAATAGATAAAATTTATGATCTAAATTAAGTTCTGCCTTCGCACTTAACCTTGTTTTTTAACAACCTACAGAGTGCGAAATCGCACACGAACTTCAAATATTATGGGTTAGATATGGCATGGCGCTCATTCTTTAACCATAATTGAAATGTGTAAACCAGTGAGGAATTCGGTATGAAAAATGAGTTAGATCCGAGCAAAGTACTACAGGCTTACGAATGTGTGATGAACAACGGTACGCCAACCGAATTTGGTAAAATGTATGAAGGTGTAGAAGCGTTTTCTGACTACGATGGGTACAACGTTTTCTTGAGAGGGAATGGTGTTGAGCTAAAAATTGGCTTCCACAACACCTATCACTTGGAATATGACCAAGAGCATTTGAAAGAGAGCTTTCTGAAAAAGATTGCGACGCTCGCCAAGTAAACGGTCATCACCCAAATATTAAAAAAGCCCTTGGGAGAATGCCCCCTTGGGCTTTAGGAGAAGAAATGAGCTTGTCTTGCTCGCTCAGTAAAGTCAAACGAGCTTTCGCCTACTGCTAGAAAAAGGCGAGAACTAGGTTATTGGTTATTAATCGTCTTCAACCAAACTCTCTTCAATGTATTCTTCTGTGGCGTCAGGCTTGTTACGACCATTTAGCGTATGGAAGCGCTTGCGACCACGAGCAAGTTGGGTGTACTTTAGCCACGTACGCTCAAGTTTTGTTTTTGCTTTGCCCGGGTTTTCTAACACCTTGATGAAGTGTTTCTCTTCGCTGTTTTCAGGTGTTAATTCGCCTGACTCTAAGCCAAGCATTGTATCCCCATAAATTGTTAGGATTTCCTCTTCTGAAAGAGTAAAATCGCCAGACTTTGCAAAGCCGCGTGGGAATTTTACGTTATCGTAAAAACGTTTTTTGCCATGACGGAATTCAGTGTCAGACATGTCAACAGCCTCTGTAACCGTTATTGATGAATGTAGTGAACTTACGGCGAAAATTAGGCTTAAATCTAACAAAAGAAAAACAAAACTTTTTTGTCGTCATGATTTTAATTAGTTGTTAATCTGGTTTTATATTAACCAGGAGATGGTTTATGGATGTAAAAGTCTTTCGAACATTTTTAGAGCTGGCAAGAGTTCGTCACTTCGGACGTGCTGCTGAGAACCTTTATATTACCCAAGCCGCTGTGAGCGCACGTATCAAACAATTGGAAAGTTACTTCGATACGCAATTGTTTATTCGTGATCGAAATAACATAAAGTTGACCTCTGCAGGTGAGCGCTTAATCAGCTATGCCGAGGTAATGGTCACTACATTGCAACAAGCGAAGCTAGAATTATCGCTTGAAGATGGCAAAGCGCTGCAACTAACGTTAGGTGGTACGCCAAACATTTGGGACGCTTATTTACAGAACTGTTTAAGTGTCGTCACAGATTCGTTTGGTGGTTATGGCTTCATGGCAGAAGTGATGGGACGTGAGATGCTCAGTCGTAGCTTGCTAGAGCGCACGTTAGATATGGCATTTGCGTTCGATCAGATCAAAGCTGATGAGCTTAACTGTAAAAAAGTGGCAGATGTTGTTCTCGTTCTGGTATCAACTGAGAAAGATTCTTTAGACACCGTTTTCGAAAACAAATATGTGTACGTTGACTGGGGGACGCGTTTCTCCTCGGAGCATTCTGAGCGTCACCCTAAGATTCCGGCTCCATACTTACGCACTTCAACAGCGCGTATCGCATTGGACTTTATTTTAGAGAAGGGTGGAGCCGCGTACTTACCAATCTCTCTCGTGGAGCCATTTATCGCTAATGGGCAGCTTCACAAGGTGTCTGGGGTAGAAGATTGGTGTCGCCCTATCTATTTGAGCTATCGTAAAGCTAGCTCGTCTGTAGACGCGATTAAGCAAGTGGAAGAAATTGTCAAAGAGATCGATCCACTGACCGCTTACAGTTTTCAGCAAATTGGTTCTGGCACTTCCGACGAATAGCGTTGAATGAAAAGTCAGAAAAACGAAAAAGCCGCCTTGAGAAATCAAGGCGGCTTTGTTTTTATCTCGATGAATCGATAGTTATGGTAAGTCAAACAACAGGGCTGTTGTGCTTTCGTTTGATGTATTGCGCAAAACAACCTTACTCTGGTGTTCAACCTTCGCGCCGTCGCCAGCCGTCAAAGTGGTATTGTCGACACTAAGGCTCCCAGTCACTTGATGGATGAATAGATTTCGGCCCGACTCAATCTCAAAGTTTAGTTCGCTACTTGGCTCAAGAATTAACTGATGCAAAGTCGCATCTTGCTTAATAAGTAGCGTGCCGTTTTCTCCAGTTGGAGTTGCGATAGTCGTTAACCCAGGATTGCGACCAAAATCTTTTTGCTGATAACCTGGTTTGGTTCCAAATGTGTTCGGTTGAATCCAAATCTGTAGAAACCGCAGCGTATCTTGGTTCGATGCATTGTACTCACTGTGGTAAATCCCTTTCCCTGCCGACATGAGTTGGAATTCACCTGCAGGTAGTGTTTTGACGTTACCTTCACTGTCTTTGTGTGCGATAACACCTTCCAACACATAGCTGATGATCTCCATATCACGGTGACCATGTGTATCAAAACCCGCGCCAGGCTTGACTACATCGTCATTAATGACTCTCAGCTCAGAAAAGCCCATATGTTGAGGATCGTAGTAGCTACCAAAAGAAAACGTATGTTTGCTATCAAGCCAGCCAAAGTTTGCTCGACCTCGGTCTGCTGCATGTCTTACCGTAATCATAAGGCCTCCTTAAGAGAGCTTTTTGTTTAAAAAGTTATCTAACGCTGCTTTACCTGCGCCAGAGAACGCCAGAGAAACGCTCGCTGCCAGTAATGCCAAGCCAAACTCGTAACCGTTGTTTGCCATGAACAGGCCATTCTCAAAGTGGACAGAGAATATCGCTACCACCATCGTGAACGCCAAAGCAACCGCTGCTGGTCGAGTTAGCAGACCAAGTAAAATGAACAAGCCGCCAAAGAACTCTGCGCTGCCCGCAAGTAACGCCATGAGTACGCCAGGACCTAAACCGATAGATGCCATCCACTGACCTGTGCCTTCTAGGCCGTAGCCACCAAACCAGCCAAATAGTTTTTGTGCGCCGTGCGCCATAAAGATAATGCCGATTGGAACGCGAAGTGATAGTGCGCTGTAACCTGCGTTTGATGTGGTAATTTTCTGTAATAGTGCTTTCATGATTCTGTCCTCTGACTCTTTTCAATGAGTGGGAAGCGTGTGCTCCCGTGCTGTTGAGAACAGTTTAGGTAGAGGCGAACATAAAAATAACGGGAGGATTTTGATAAACTCATTCTAAAAAATTGAATAAGTGGTTTTTATGATTTTAAATCAATATTTTGTAAAGTTTTTTTGGGTTTATATTTGCCTATTATGTTCTTTTTAAAATCAAGGTCTGTCATTATTTTCGATAAACATTTTTGCTGTTAAACAAAAAAAGAGCACATGTACTGTGCTCTATTGCTTTCGCTTTTAACAAGGGAGAAAGGTGTGTTAAAGAAAACCGTCAGAGGTTCATTAAGCTCTCTAATGACTCCTCTACATTGTTGTAGTGATAAGTTCGAATATTACGTCCATCCGTCGCATTAATCTGAATTTCTGAGATCTCGTTATCTGAGTCTCGTTCGATAATTCCAATAGAATGATCTACGGATTTACTGGTAATAACCTTTTGGTTTCTTAATACAATTACGCAAGTATGTAAGTCCATGCCAATTCCCTTTAGCCGACGTTGTTGTGATGTTCTGGATCTAACTTTAGTGTACAAAAGCGCTAATGCCAATAAATCTCAATATTGAGTTCCGAAAATGGCTAATTGTGGGCGCTTAAGCAAGCTACAATAACACTATATTGAACGATGCCTATGAACAATAAATGACAAAAGGCATGAGCAAGGAAAGCACTATGTTTATTCACCCCCATACTTCACTGACCTTCGAGCAGTGTCACAAGGCGCGAGTCGCGCGAGACAGTCGTTTTGATGGGCGATTCTATGTGGCGGTAAAAACAACGGGAATCTTTTGTCGTCCGATTTGCCCGGCAAATTTGCCTAAAGAAGAAAATGTTGAGTATTTCGCTGATAAGACGCAAGCCCTTCAAGCAGGGTACCGTCCGTGTTTACGCTGTCGACCTGATAGCGCGCCTGGATCTTGGGCATGGAAAGGTGTCGAGACGACCTTTCAACGAGCGATTTCGTTAATTGATAGAGGGGAGTTGCATCAGCATTCGGTGTCTGAGTTGGCTGAGCGTGTTGGGATTTCTGACCGTTACTTACGTATGTTGTTTGAGCAGTATCTAGGTATGTCACCCAAGCAGTATGCGCAATATCAGCAACTAATGTTCGCCAAACAGTTGCTTCACTCCAGCTCTATGTCGGTCACCGACGTGGGGTTTGCGTCCGGTTTTAACAGTACGCGCCGCTTTAACGATGCTTTTCAAAAGTTTCTCAAACTAACGCCTTCTCAAGTACGCCGTAAAGAGTTTGATGGTGCGGGTTGCAATCGAATTGCCTTACCTTATCGAGGTGAGTTGAATTGGTCGCACATGTTGGACTTCTATCGTTTGCGAGCGGTTGAGGGGGTTGAGCTAGTGAGTGATGAGAGTTATCAGCGCAACGTTTTTTTGGATAACAGCAAAGCCTGGTTTAAAGCGACAAAAGGTGAAGGATACTTAGAACTGGCGTTTGAAATTGAAGACGTAACGAAGCTGCAAAACTTGGTGTCTGACATTCGTCGTATGTTCGATCTTGACGCTGATATTTGTACTGTTGAGCAGCATTTGGAGTATGTCGCGCCTGGGCTCGTGTCGAGTAAAGGTATTCGTATTCCTGGTGTATGGAATGCATGGGAAGCAGGGGTTAGAGCTATTTTAGGCCAGCAAGTGTCGGTTAAAGCTGCGATTGGTCAACTTAACTTATTGGTGGCCACACTTAGTGGTGAGTCAGAAAAACGTTTTTTCCCGACTCCCAGTGATATTGCGAACGCCGACGTGAGCTTTTTGCGCATGCCGCAAAGCCGTAAAGAGACGCTAGTGCGCTTCGCCCAGTTTATGCAGGACAACTCAGAAGCTGACCCCCAGCAGTGGCTAGCTTTGAAAGGCATTGGACCTTGGACCGTCAGTTATGCTCAACTGCGAGGGCAATCTCAACCCGATTGCTTTCTAGATAAAGACTTAGTGGTGAAAAAGGCGATGCAGCGTTACCCATCACTGAATACGCACACTGCGGCCCCTTGGGGAAGCTACGCGACGTTTCACTTATGGAATCAATCATGAAAACATTTTATACCGAAATGCCGAGTCCACTAGGAACGGTGACTATCCAATCGAACGCTGAGGGCTTACTTGGCATTTGGTTTGAAACATGCACCACTAAGCCGAGTGAGCTGGGGGTGCGAGACGAGCAGCATCCGGTCTTGCGCCAAGCTGTCACCCAACTGGATGAATACTTTGCTGGTCTGCGCAACGAATTCGACTTGCCCCTTGCTGCGACAGGCACTGATTTTCAAAATCAAGTTTGGCAGGCACTAACGACCATTCCATATGGGGAAACGTGGAGCTATCAAGATCTCGCGAATGCGATAGGTAACCCTAAAGCTGTGCGTGCTGTTGGGTTAGCAAACGGGAAGAATCCGATTTCTATCGTGGTACCTTGTCATCGCGTTATTGGCAAAAGCGGAAAACTGACTGGGTATGCAGGTGGAGTGGAGCGCAAGCAACGTTTGCTCGCGCTGGAGCAAGGTACACCGCTTTAAGTGAGGCGATTCTCGTATTGGGATTAAGCGTGCTACACAGGGGTAACGATAGTGTAGAGTTTCATAATCGTTATATGAATAGAAGAAGGACAATAAGGACATGCCTTTCAAAACGGATTTTGATGCCTTCATGAGAGAGTGTTGGCAGCATCACGAGGAAAATCCCGAACAAGTTTATGCTAAGCTAGAAACGGCTCTGAGCGAGGTGGAAGACGTTACCCAAATCGAGCGAATATTCGCATTGATGCTGCATACCGCTATTGGGCATCTCCAGTGCCCAGAACAGTTTCTTACTTGTTTAGAGCACTTTGATGAACGCAAGGTTGCCGAGAGTTTGGCATTTCAACGCAGTATTGCCGTTGCGCGCTATTTCGTAGATGGCACTGACAATATGGAATTATTGGAAGAGCAAGAACAACGCCGAGTTTACGCTTTGATTTCGAATGAACTTTCTGCACTTGTTCAGCTTGAACTGGCGAGTCAATGGTTGGTGAAGGCAGCGTTAGGAATGACGCCGAACGATGCAGAAGGGCCATTAGCGCGCGCTATCGCGATCACTGCGAACAACTTAGCATGTCAGTACGAAGCGCTGGCTGAGCGCACGTGCATGGAAACATCGAAGATGTTAGAAGCAGCAACACTCGCGCTAGACTATTGGAAAGTGGCAGGGGGTTGGATGCAAGAAGAGCGCGCAGAGTATCGCTTAGCTATGAGCTTGCTTAAAGCGGATAAACCGCAAGAAGCCAAAGTGCATGCTGAGCGCTGTGAAGATATTTGTCAGCAACATGGTAGCGACGCGCTTGAGCTGTTCCACGCACATGACTTGCTGATGCAAGTACACTTCCATCTTAGCCAGAAATATAAAGCTAAATTGGATGAGGAGATGCAGCAGCACTGCAAAACGAGCTCGTTGACGTGATCTTAGCGTAGAATGAAAAAAGCCCCGAGCGACTGGCTGGGGGCTTTAGGGTTGTTGACTATGCAGCGATGATTATGCTGCTTGCGCCTTTGCTTGGTATCGTCCTGGTTTATGGTTCATCGCCAAAATCAAGTTTGTTGCGATGGCACCTAGAACAGATAGAGCGATAAGGTGCACATCTACAATGAACAGTGACATCACCACGATGGCACAATCTAACGCCATTTGAACTTTACCCGCTCGAACTCCAAAACGTTCCTGAAGGTACAACGCTAGAATGTTAAAGCCACCCAAACTCATTTTGTGACGGAAAATTACCAACATACCGATTCCAATCAGCCCACCACCCAAAAGTGCCGCATAGAAAGGTTCGATTCGTGAAATCTCAATCACATGATGCAGATGATCGACCGCAAAAGAGACAATCGAAACCGCAATAAAGGTATTGATAGTGAAGCGCCAACCCATGCGCATCACAGATAAAATATAAAAAGGGAGGTTAAGAGCGAAAAATATCTGACCAAAACTGAAGTCACTCACTTTGGTTAGGAAGATCGCCAAACCAGCCGTACCGCCAGTGAGCAATCCTACTTTGCTAAAAAATATCACCCCAAGTGACACCAACGCACTGCCGAGCGTCAGAGCCAAGAGGTTCTCTCTTAGGCTATGATCTTTGTCCATAAATTAATTTCCTTGGTTTAAAAACCGCGCCGGAGATAACACGTCTCACGGACGCGATAGACAGTCGCCAAAATAGCAACTAACAAATCGGCCAATAAAATGTCGCGAAAAGTGATGGATGTCGAGTTTTTGGACGAGATTATGATGATATTAACCTGTTTAACATAATGTACACAGATAGAAAAACAACAAGGAAAAGTTATGATTAAGAAAGTTGGCAACACCCAAATCAACACATTACATCGACTGAGTTGTCACTGTGGAAAAGTTGAGTTGGAACTGGCGTTACCCAATGGTATTGAGAAACCGAGACGGTGTGACTGTTCTATGTGTCGACGTCGTGGCGCGATTGTCGCGTCTGTACCTTTGAACGGTATTCGTATTGTGCAAGGCGAAGACGTCTTGAAGCAGTATCAATTTAATACACACACTGCGAAGCACTTTTTCTGTGGCGAGTGCGGAATTTATACGCACCATCAGCGTCGTTCTGACCCGAGTGAGTATGGCTATAATGTCGGCTGCTTAGAGGGCGTCAACCCATATGAGTTGGGAGCGATTGAAGTGATGGATGGCGTTAACCATCCATCCGACCGCTAGGTTGTGTTGCAAGTTAAGCACCTGATTGTCGGTGCTTTTAAGTAAATAAACCGCTATTCATCCACAAGTGTACCGCAATACTGGCGGCATAACCCAAGGCGATGACGGGAGCCCACTTTAGGTGGCCAAAGAAGGTGTATTGTCCACGCGCGGCTCCCATTAAAGCGACGCCTGCCGCGGAGCCAATGGAAAGCAAACTGCCCCCGACACCTGCGGTTAATGTGACCAGTAGCCAGTTGCCCATCGACATGCTTGGTTCCATGGTCAGTACAGCAAACATAACCGGAATGTTATCGACGATTGCAGATAGGACACCAACCATTACGTTTGCCCAGACAGGGTTCCATTGCGTGTACATGACGTTTGAAACCAGTTCGAGGTAGCCAAGTAAACTTAAACCGCCAACACACATTACAACACCGTAGAAGAACAACAAGGTGTCCCATTCGGCTCGAGACACACGATGAAACACATCAAACGGAACCACTGAGCCTAAGCGCTTCAATGCCTGATCATCGCCATTGGCAATTGCCATAGCTGCTTTTTTTGCGAGTGAGTGTTTGAGAGTTTGGCGCAAAAAATATCCGAAAAACTGTAAGTACGCCAAGCCCATCATCATGCCCATAACGGGTGGGAAGTGCAGCACAGCATGGAAAGAGACTGCGGTGGCAATCGTCAGAATGAATAATGCGACAATACGCCTTGCCCCGCGTTTTAGCTCAACGTGTTGGTGAATCGTATTCGGTTTTGTGTTTGGAACAAACAGTGACATCAAAAACGCGGGAACCAAGTAGTTCACCAATGACGGTACAAACAACGGAATGAACTCAGCAAAGCTGACATGACCGGCTTGCCACACCATCAGGGTTGTAATATCCCCAAATGGGCTGAATGCACCGCCAGCGTTGGCTGCGATAACAATGTTGATACAAGCAAGATTGACGAACTTAGGATTATCACCAGAGACTTTCATCACTACAGCGCACATCAAAAGGGCCGTAGTTAAGTTATCGGCAATCGGTGAAATGACAAAAGCGAGAAACCCCGTCAGCCAGAACAACTTTTTGAATCCAAAACCTTTACCAACCATCCACGCCTGTAAGGCATCGAAGAGTTTGCGTTCTTCCATTGCGTTGATGTAAGTCATCGCCACGAGCAAAAACAGCAGCAACTCGGCATATTCCAACAAGTTGTGTTCTAGTGCGGATTTGGCGATTTCAGGCTGGTTGTGTTGAGCAAAGGTGTAGCCAATCAGAATCCAAATTAATCCTGCAGCGAGCAGCACTGGCTTGGATTTTCTCATTTTCAGATACTCTTCCAACATAACCAGTATGTAAGCGATCGAAAAGATAATCAGAGCCGCGTAACCGACACCAGAATTAACAAGGTTCAGTTCATTGGTTGATGCAGCAAAGGTGGCGCTAGAGAACAACAAACAGCAGAAAGCCACAATTGGATAGATTGGCATAGACATTTCTCCTTTGTCTGGTTGGAGAAATATTAGCCACAAATGAATGAGTTAGTTGTGAGAGAGCTCGAATTAACAGTAGGAGTTAGGAAATGATAGTGTGCGCCACTATTTTCTGAGTGACGCAATGCTTGCTGCGCCGAATAAAACCGCAGCGGCATATAAACCGTAAGTTAACCAGTGACTAATCTCTAAAAAAGGAACGAGTCCTTGACCTGCCCACATACAGCCTCCGTTTAATGAGCAATGTTGTAATAGTCGAGTCAATTTAAAGGAAATGAACAATGTTTTTTGTGAGTGAAAGCAAATTCTGAAGGATTAGAAAGTCAAAAATTGGTCAGTGAGAGAGAAATCTCATTTTTAACTGGCTAGCTCTAATCCTTTTGAGTTAAAGCTAGCTATATCTAGAGCTGAATGCATTTAGCGTAGGAGCCATTTTTTCAACGGTGAAGCGTCGATTGCTTTCACAAGCAGTATGGTTGCAACAATCGTTGCAGGATAAATAAACACATCTTTCGCGAGGTGTTGCAGCCCGATAAATCCAGCGACATTCATCATGACAATTATGATAAGCAGATGGCTAACATATATCCCTAACACGCTAGGAGATAGTTTGAAGATCCAAGGCATGTCGCCAAAATGAGGGTGAGCCAAAAACCACATAAAGACACCTACAGCCCAGATAACGGTACCGAATAGGAAGTCGTGCGAGTTGAAAGCGATGTCATGTTGCATCAGCCAGTAAGCTTCACCAAAATGCAGTGCCATGCCAAGAATAATGCATCGAACCGTATTGTTTCGCGACCACCGCCACTGCGCTTCTCGTGCGAAATAACCCAGAACAACTAGCAACGTGCTGAAAAAAGGCCCATTACGAGTAAAGAAAGGCGCTGGCAGGTCGGTAATGGTCGCGTAACTGCCAGCAAAGACCCCGTATATGTATAGCAATACTGCAGTTGGCAGTATCATTTGCGCCATATTGATATGCACGAGAAAGGCAATTAACGCTACGGCAATGACCAGAGCCGGAATAAACCACAGATGAACGAGTCCGCCTTCGATGAGTGAATTGATCGGGGTTGACATTAAGTACCCCCAATAACCTTGCCTTTCGGCGAGATACCCTGCCTCAGCGACCGTCTGCCATTGGAATGGCATCAGTAAACTGATCATGCTCCAAATGAGCCAAACCTTCATTAACGGTTTGGCGTAGTTCTTCAGAGTATCGATAGGTGAATGACTCAACTTCGGCTGGATTAGATAACCCGAGATGAGAAAGGACAGCGGAACAGCAAAACGAGCCAGTTGGTTGAGCATATAGCCAACCCATGGTATCCCATTCCACTGCCAGTACGTCAGTGCCATCTGGCAATGCAAACCCACAATCGCAAGCATCGCAATGATACGTGCAAACTCTAAGCTGGCTATTTTTTGTTTCTTTGCCATTACATTGTTTACCTAAATAAAAAACTTAGGTGAAAATAGCAGGTTGTTACTGAAGTAATACGTGAAAAAGTCAACAGACTTGCGCTTACATTGAAGCTGTTTTGAAAATTAAGACTTACTTCAAACTTCTTAATTATTAACCTATTAACGCAATCAATACCTGATTCGTGAGTCGAAAATAGCACTGAATAATGGTTAGACCAGTTAACTCGAGATTGCAAAAAAGAACGATCGTGCTAAAAATAAGACTATGCAAAAAGGAAAAGTGACAAAAGAGTTTATTCTGCAGCGGGCTTTTGAGATCGCCAGCGAAGACGGATTGGAAAGTCTTACGATTGGAGAGTTAGCCAAGCAATGCGGTATGTCGAAAAGTGGTCTGTTTGCCCACTTTAATTCGAAGTTGAATTTACAGCTATCGGTGCTTGATCACGCCAATAAAGTGTTCGCTGATCGGGTTATTGAGCCTGCTCGAGAACTCGGGGATGGCAATATCGAGCGTAAAATTCGAGGGTTGCTCGACTCTTGGATGACTTGGAATCACGCATTCCAAGGAAGTTGTATGTTTCTTGACGCTTGGAATGATACGGCAGATAAAGATTGCCCGCTTCAGGCCGGACTGCGTAAATCCATAGACACTTGGCTGAGTTATTTGGAGATCCAAATAGCGAAAGGCAAAGAGAAGCAAGAATTTGCAGCAGACTTAGATACACGCCAAGCAACGTTTGATTTGTACGGTCTCTATTTGAGTGCGCATGTTTTTTACTCAATTAAAGGTGAGCAAGAAAGCTTGCGTCTGTTTTGGCAAGGGATCGACAACTTATTTTCTCGCTGGAAAGGCTAATATCGGTTATTCGCTTCCCAGATTCGTAGACATAAAATCACAAAGAGCGGCTGAGTTCGCTCTTTCTTATCAGTATAAAAAGCACGACCGTTCTATTTTGTGCAAAGCTGATAGTTAAGGACATGATTATGAGTGAAAAAATTTACTTTAATACATCGCAACGTTTCAGTATTAAGCGCAGTTTGGTGAACATTAGTACTCGGTTACACCATACACTGGCCCCGTCACATGCAAAGAAGACCGCGCGCAAGCTTCTCCTGACACCTGCTCGTACGCAACCTAAAAATATTGAACCTCAAGGGCTTATCAAAGGTGAAATTAAAGGGCATGCAGGCATCATCAAAACCTATACTTTGGGCTCTGGACCTATTTGGGTGCTAACTCATGGTTGGTCTGGAACGGCAAGTCAGTTTTATCCACTGATGGAACATATTGCGTCGAAAGGGTTTACTGCTTTGGCGTACGATCATCCGGCACATGGTGAGAGTGAGGGGCAGTATGGGCACATTCCGGGGTTTGTCAGAGGATTAGAAGATGTGTTGGATACTGTCGAGGATATTGTTGGTCTAGTTGGGCACAGCATGGGCACCGCTTCTGCTCTTGAGTGTAGGCACAGTAAGTTAGAAAACAAGCCTTTGCTGCTTATTGCTCCGGTATTAAATTACGTAGAGAACTTATTCGGTAGCATTGCACGTTCCGGTTACTCGATGAAGCTTTTTAATGCTGTGGTTTCAGAAGTTGAAGACCAATTTGGTTATCCGTTACAGTCCATTGATCCGATGAAGCGGTTGTCTGAGCGTCCGTCTCACACCATTATTATTCATGATGAGCAAGACAAGTTCACCAAATACAGTGTCTCGGCAAAAGCGGCTGAAGAGATTAAAAACGTTGAGTTAGTGACAACACAAGGTCAGGGGCATGGTCGAGTGATGAAGTGTGAGCAAGTCTTCAGTAGTTTTGACCGTTTGCTCGATAGTGCTTGGTAACCCTTACTTTTACTGATTGACTCGCTCCGTTTTGCGCTAATTCGATTTGAAAGTAACACCTCAGATTTTTTCGTCTCTGGTGTTGCTCTCTTCGTTAAGAGGTTAAATCCAAAAAGGACAGCCGAAGCTGTCCTTTGTTTATTTAGCAGAACGTCTGCAAGGCTGAAATTAGTTACAGTTAGCTACGCCAACTTCTTTCCAAACGCCCCATTCGCCAGATTGGCTAGGATCGTCACCCTGAGTCCACCATTTCGCTTCCCACGTTTTACCTGCGTGAGTCACTTGGTTACCACCTGTGTACACTGCGCTCGCATTCCATGCGTTGTCACAAGTACCAGGGTTCGGATCGGTTGCGTGCTGTGCAACAACCACTGTCGCGCTTGCCGATGAAGACGCTTTACCGTCGCTCACACTTACAGTGAAGCTTAAGCTTGTGTCTTGCGGGTATTCCGCAGCAGTGAACGTGACTTTAGAGCCTTCAACCGTTGCATTCAGACCTTGAGGTAGAGTCCAGTTGAATGTCAGGGTATCGTTGTCTGCATCGCTAGACGCAGATGCATCTACAACCACAACGTCACCAGCGTTTGCTGTTGCTGGAGCAACAACTTGTGCTACTGGTGCGCTGTTCACTGGGTCAACAACACCTGCTGGTTTCACTGTTACTACAACGAGGTCAGATGCCGTTGCACCCTCGTTATCAGTCACCGTCAGCTTGAAAGTTAATTGCTCTTCAACAGTAACTTCTGCTGCATCAAAGCTTGCTTTCGCTGTGTTTGCACCTGTTAGTACCACTGCTGTGCCAGATACTTGTTCCCAAGCGTAGCTTGCGATGGTGCCGTCAGAGTCTTTTGACAGGCTGCCATCTAGAACCACATTTGCAGGACCTGTTACCGATTGATCTGCGCCAGCGGCTGCGGTTGGTTTACGGTTTGGTTGAGGAACCACACCACCAGCCATACCTTCGTGCATCGCGTTTAGAATGTCACCGTTATCCGCGTCAATTTCCCAAGAGAATAGACCAGCAAGACCAAGAGACTTCGCGTAGCTACCTTTTGCTAGCACTGAACGGTGGTCATCAAATGTGATCAACTCGCCCGTAGTACGGTTCCATACCCATGGTGCTTCTGCTTGTGCATCGTAGCCGTACTCGAAGCCGTTAATACCAGTGTTGTTTGCACCTAGCATGAATGACTTAATGCCTTTGTAGTCAATTACGCCATCTTCCCAAACACCTTGCGCTGTGCTGCCCTTCAGTTTACCTGTAGCAGTACCTGTCATTGGGTCGTTTGGATCGGTTAGCGTATCTGGAGTTACGCCTTCCCAGCCACGACCGTACATTGCTGTACCAAGTACTAGCTTGTTCGCAGGAACGCCTTGAGCAAGAAGAAGTTGGATGCCGTTATCTGCTGTGTAAGCAGGACCTTTGTACGGTTCGCCGTTTTCATCAACGCCACTACCGTCACACTGACCAGGACGCATGAATGAACCACAGTAAAGCGCAGTCTGGTGACCAGGAACGTTGTTCCAACCGCCGTAGAAGTCGTAAGTCATTGCGAAGATGTAATCCATGTACTGAACCGCATCTGCGTAGTCTACGTCTTCAATCTTGTCGTAACCGACACCGATAGCGGACGTTAGCTCGTAAGTACGGCCTGTCTCAGCTTCTAATTCATCAAGCATTACGCGCAGTTCACGCATCAGTGCGATGTATGCTGGGCCATCGTTTACAGGGTCGCCCTTATCGGCTGCTGCACCGCCGCCGCCAGGGAATTCCCAGTCGATATCAACACCGTCGTAGAATTTCCAAGTTTTCAGGAACTTCTTAACTGATGCGACGAATGTGTCACGGTTTTTCTTGTCCACGAAATCGAAGAATGGGTCAGACAGTGTCCAACCACCGATCGATGGGATGATTTTTAGATCAGGGTTACGTTGTTTCAATGCCATTAGCATTGCGTAGTTACCCTTGATAGGCGTGCTGTATTCATGACCAGCTTGTGGGAAGCTCTTCTGATAAGCAGCCCAAGGGTCATGGATAACGACTTCATAATCAGGCACACCTGTACAAGCAGTTTGTAGCGCGTTGAAACTGTTGCCGCCAACAGACTTCACAGACTCATTTGGGCCACAAATTGGGATAAAACCGTAAAGGATGTGAGTCAAGTTGTCGACCGGCATATTATCGACTGTGTAGTCACGGCCATAGATGCCCCATTCAACAAAATACGTACCCATCACGACGCTTGGATCGGTATTGTAGGTTTTGTTGTTTGGATCAACATTCATCGTTAGTGGCTTCAGGTGAGAACCATCGGTATCTGCAATCGTGATTTCAGCTGGTGCGCTTTTCGCACAACCTGTCGCATCACATGCTTCGATTTCCATTTGGTATAAGCCACCTTGACCGTATTCAAACGAAGCTGTCGTTTGGCTACCAGTGATAGGGCCGCTTGCTACTTTTACACCATCAAAATAGACGTTGTAAGTGTCACCAGGTGTGCCACTCCACTGGTTAAATTTAACAGTGATCTTCGCTTGCTCATGGTATTTCACCATGTCGTAGTAGCCTGACGTGGTTTCCATCGCGAGTTCAATTTTAGAAAACTGAAGGTTGTTGGAACCGTACATATCGATACTTGGTGCGGTTGGAGCCGCAACTGCAGCACCTGATAGCGCTAAAGCAACTCCAGCTGCACATAGGTTAAATCGAATCATAACTTCTCTCTCAATCCTTGGATTCATGTTCTACCTAGAACATAGGCTGCTCTTGCACCAGATAAGATGATTGGATTTACTCCACGTGCAAAAGCATCACACTCAGCATTTCAGAGAGTTTTTTTTCGTCAAAAAAAATTAAGACGGTTTTCGAGGCACTTGAGAGAACTTAACTAAAACTCGCACTCTGTTACACAGAAAGTGTCAGACTGAGTCAATAATTTATAAAATCTCAGCAGAAACTAAAATTATTGTTTACTCAGTAACGAGTTGGTTAAATGCGATGAAGGCCTTATTTTGTTGTTTATTAAGGTTTTGTTTCATTGATATAGAAAGAGAATTGAAAGGAAAAATAGCCGTGAAGACATACTAGTCACGGCTGAAGTGTTCACTCAACGCGGCGCGACGTTTAGAGGCTGCACCGGTTTCTGAGCCCTGAACGGTATGCTCAAATCCTTTACGAATGAATCGCTGATCTGGAATAAGAGGCTCAATACGGCGTATTTGAGGTGAAAGATGAGAGCCCGAGATCTGATACGCTGTCTTTCCTAATCCGGTATTCAACGTGATGACCTTGCCATCGAATTCAAATTCCGTCGTAATAAGTCGATGGTTTCGGTATACCCCATCTTCAGTGAAAACGAGACGTTCTGTTTGGTAGGGTGGCGCGCCAATCTCAATCCATTCGCCGTACACCTTTTCCGGATCAATGTGGTCTTGATAGGAGAGGTGGATTTGATAGCCAAAAAACGTCAACAGACCCATCCCGAAGCAGACAAATGTACTCTTGAGGATTTTGGATTGGTGGCGAGCCAAAAATGAAAGTTTTGGTTCTTGTCGTGCTTTTCGCCTTCGGCGAGTCGAGTCCGTCATAGATCTAATTTTCTCCACTTTTTTAACATGGTGGAAACCTTCCTTTTTAAAAACAAACAATCCCGCCATTGAGACGACGAAACTATGATCTAATGTCCACTTTTACATTCAGATACACATCTTATTGATGGTTTTGTTGTTTGCTCACATTCATTACTTCGCAGGTTTTCTTGCTCGGTTTAGGTCGCCTGATTAATCCTCGCGAAAAAAGGTTCTCGCTCAGTAGCAAAGGATGTGCGTTATTACGTTGAGTTTAATGGCTTTCAAAGCTTGAGTAACGGAAAGAAACAAGGTAAAAAAGAGCAGACTTTTGATAAGGAAACCAATAATGAATATTAAGGAAAATAGCTATTTTGCTGGTAGTGTAAAATCACTAGGCTTTAACCAGAAAGATCAGGATGTTAGCGTTGGTGTGATGCTTCCTGGTGAGTACACGTTTGGTACTCAAGCACCAGAGCGTATGACGGTTGTAAAAGGTGCGCTTGTGGTCAAGCGTGTTGGCGAGAACGATTGGACGACTTATCAAAGTGGTGAGTTTTTTGAAGTGGAAGGTAATTCTTCATTTGAGCTTCAAGTGAAAGAAGCGACTGCGTATTTATGTGAGTACTTCTAGCGTTCATTTGTTGCTCGTCATAAAACCACCTTCGGGTGGTTTTTTCGTCTATGTGCTTCACTTATAACGCATCTTTTTGGTTATTTGGGTATATACTTAATAAAAATGTACCCATCGACCAGGGAGGAAGTGATGGCAGTACAACGCAAGCATTCTGATCTCCCTCCTCGTTACGAGGACAAAGATCTCACCAATGAGCAAAGACAGCGCTTTACCGAAGTTGCCAATGCCGCTCATAAGAGACGTGAATTTTATCGACGTGCTCTAGGAAAGAGCTTAATGGGCAAAATGAAGGGCCGTGCGTTTAAAGATCACCCCACTCGTCAGCAAGACAAGCCGAACAGAACGTTGCAAGTAGTGTGGTTAATCGTATTCCTCGTTGTGGGGCTTTGGGTGATGCATGTGTTCGCTTAGTCATTAGCAAGCTTCTGGTACCGCTGATGCATTAGATGTTGACTGTTCTTCCGTATTGCAGTGCTCATAAAAGGCGTACTGGTTTTTACCAGTATGTTTAGCTGCGTACATTGCTTTATCTGCACATCGAGTCAATTCAGACAAATCCTTTGCATCTTGCTTATAGATAGCAGCACCTACACTCATTGTTAACTCGTTAATCATATCGTAGCTTCGGTAACCTGTCGGAAACAGATTCACGATCCGTTTTAGGATGCTGTCGAGGTCATCTTTACTTTTTACATCGTAAAGCATGATTACAAACTCGTCGCCCGCAAATCGAGCGATGGAGTAGTCGTGTTTATCTGTTTTTCTGTCTTTGTTGCGAATGTTATTTTTTAATCGAGTGGCGAAGGCTTGAAGTACTTGGTCACCAATATCGTGCCCGTAGGTGTCGTTGATGTGCTTGAAGTTATCGATATCGAGAAAGACCAATGCGGTGATGCTGTCATCAGATGAGTGCTTGATTTCATCGAGCTTTGCGCGCGCCCAAGTTTCAAAGCTCCAGCGATTGGCAAGCCCAGTGAGCTGGTCAAAATATGCTAACTCCTCAATCCCCTCACGATACAGTGTTTGAATGTAATTGAGGACTTTCGTGTAGTAATACGAGAACGTGTGACACACAAACGCGGTCGCTATCAGGGTCAGCATCAATCTCCGCTCTATGATTTCTGTGGCTGTTGGCAGTCGATCTAAAAAAGCGACCCCAAAAAAGATCAGTAAAATGTAGGTGCCACTGAACAACAGACCGACCTTAAACTCATTAATTAATACTAGAGTGGCGACAATAGGATATAGCCATAACATTTTGCCTGACGGAGCGTCGTTATACAGAAGTAACAATAACCCTTCGAACATTAAGACAGCACTTAGCCATAAGTCGGCGTATTGATGGTGCCGCTGGACTTTTATTACATAACTGATTGCTAAGCATGCCAAGGCACACAAAGCATGGAAAAAGCTTAAACCCCAGTTATTCTCAAGTGATTGAGCAATGGAACCATAAGTTAAACAGGCAGCGGCGATACTGGAGCATAAAAAGACAATTTTCTTTTTTCTTGTTGAACGGATGTCCGCCATTTCTTCTAAGCGCGCCCCAGCCAATGTCGACATTACGTATCCTTGCTTAATTAACGTGTACGCTTATTCTAGGCGGTATTTTCGCGATAAATAGAACAACAAAGTTTCCAAATGTGATATCAGTCATTTTTAGTGCAAAGCCATCAGTGTGATTTGGTGCGAGTGTTCAAAGAGGAATGGTGGCGCATGCAGGTTTTCATGACGGTTCTTCATGGCTCTATATGGTTGGACTGATAACTCAAAGTAATGTATCTAGTTGGAGATATTTCTATTGATTATCCTGATTCTGTTCGGTGCTCGTTGATTGAGAGTATTGTTCACCAATCTCTGCTCTACGTATCGTCAAGGCATATGTCGTTTCGAAAATGCATTAGAAATATTTTTCCGAAACAGGGCGAAATATTGTTGTCGTTATGACCAATATGCGACTAGAATCCGCGCTAAATCACAACCTCATATCGAGCTTCGTTCGAGTCACTATTTTTAAACTGCTTCACAAATATTGTGAGGCAGTTTTTAGTTGTAGGAAAGGTTACAAGCATGCCTAAAAGCCAAAACATCAACCAACGAATGTCCATCGTGGCATTAGCTTGGCCAATTCTTGTCGAAATTTTGCTACGGACGGCTTTAGGAACCAGTGACGTGTTCATGCTGAGTGGCTACTCAGACAAAGCCGTATCCGCTGTTGGTGTGATCACGCAGATTACCTTCTTTTTAATCATCGTTTCGACCTTTGTCAGTAGCGGTACGGGGATTTTGATTGCCCAATACAATGGCGCTGGACGCGAGCAAGAGTCAGTGAGCGTTGGTGTTGCGAGTATTGCGTTGTCTGTGCTCGTCGGTGTGCTATTGAGTGTGATTGCCGTGCTTGGTGCGATATATCTACTCCCGTATTACGGCTTGGAAGCGCAAGTCGAGCAGTACGCTCATGAATATCTGCTGATAAGCGGTGCGATGACGTTTAACGTTACGATTGGCGTTGTTTTTACAACTATTCTGCGTAGTCATGGTTATTCACGTTCCCCAATGGTGGTGAATTTGATCTCGGGTGTGTTCAACATCATTGGTAACTATATTGCGCTTTACCAGCCATTTGGTTTACCTGTGTATGGCGTGCAAGGCGTGGCAATAGCAACCGTCGTCAGCCAAGTCATCGGTACGTTAATGTTATGGTTTATTCTCGCGCGCAGCAGCATTGAGCTACCAATGTCGACCATGAAACAAGTGCCCGTAGAGATTTACAAAAAGATCTTAAAAATCGGCGGCATGAACGCGGGTGAGGTGCTGTCTTACAACGTGGCGCAAATCTGCATTGTGTATTTTGTGGTGCAAATGGGGACGGCATCGTTAGCGGCTTTCACTTATGCGCAAAACATTGCCCGTTTCTCGTTTGCTTTCGCGCTGGCAATTGGTCAGGCAGCGCAAATTCAGACTGGTTACTACATCGGTAAAGGTTGGGTGAGCAGCATTTTAAAACGCGTACAAATCTACTTCTTAGTAGGATTTGTGGCATCAACGGCGGCAACCACACTGATTTACCTGTTTAGAGAAGAGATTCTGCGCGTATTTACCGATCAACCAGAGATACTCGCATTGGCAGGTTCGTTAGTCATGGGCTCAATTTTGCTCGAGGCCGGACGTGTGTTTAACCTGATTTTTATCGCGGGGCTCAAAGGCGCGGGTGACATCAAGTTCCCAGTGCAAATGGGGATTTTGAGTATGTGGGGACTAGGCGTGCTTTTCTCTTACATCTTTGGCATTCACATGGGGTATGGCGTTTTAGGGGCTTGGATGGCAATCGCACTCGATGAATGGGTGCGTGGTATCATCATGGCAAGGCGTTGGCGCTCTCAGGTGTGGACCAAGTTTAAGGTGAGCTAACGGTTTTCGGTATCGCGCATCACGCTTATTCTGTTGTTAGAAACCAAAAAAGGCACTGATAGTCAGTGCCTTTTTGTTATTTAAACTCGGGAAGACGTTAGAATTCGCACTCAGCTTTGAACACCATGCGCTCTTTGCTGTATGGATGATCCAGCTCTAGCATCTCAGCATGCAGGTGTAAGCGATTCGCTTTTTCGCCGTATAAACCATCACCAACCATCGGCATGTTTAACCCCATGTGATGAGCACTGTGTACACGTAGTTGGTGAGTTCGCCCGGTTTTCGGATACATGTATACCTTGCTGCGTCCATCTTTGACTTCAATCAGTTGCCAGTAGGTTTCTGCATGTTTCCCGTGTTCAAAACACACCAGTTGACGTGGGCGGTCGTCGGGGTCACCACGCATTGGCAGTGAAATTTCCCCTTCTGGCGCGTTCAATACGCCTTCGAGTAGTGCCATATAACGTTTTTGTACGCCGCGAGCCATAAACTGTTTTTGCAGACTTTTGTTCGCGCGCTTAGTTAAGGCAAACACCAAAATGCCAGAGGTCGCCATGTCGAGGCGATGAATCACAAACGGCCCTTCCACATCAGGGAACATCGCTTGTAGGCGAGTATAAGCAGAGTCTTTGATGGTTTTACCCGGCACTGAAAGTAAGCCCGAGGGCTTGTTGACAACGACCATAGCGTCGTCTTGGTAGATTATCTCTAGCTCTTTGTCTTCTGCCCAATTCTCCGCCAATGGGTTAGGTTCGACATCCAGTCCTTGCATCATATGGCCCAAAATCGGCTGACATTTGCTGTTGCACGATGGGTAGAATTTTTTGTGTTGGCGAACTTCAGACTTTGGCGAAACACCCCACCAAAATTCTGCCAACGCCAGCGGTTTGAATTCGTGTTTAAACGCGTATTGGAGCAGTTTTGGCGCAGCACATTCCCCTGCACCTGCTGGTGGTATTGGGTTTGTGGTGTCCGCAAAAATGTCCACCAAGTCGCGTGCTTCGCCATGGCTGTTTAGGAAGCGGTATTGTTTATGCAGTTTGTGCTGTAAAGCGTTGGAGAGTGTCTTGCGCTGCTCTTTCAGATGAGCAAGTTGCTGCTCTAACTCGGCCAAGCGCGCTTCTTTGATTGCAAGCTTTTCATCCCACGCTTGCTTTAAGTATTTGAGAACGTTTTTCTCGGCGACACTTTGTTTACCCAGCTCATCCAACAAGATTTTGAGATCATCGGCATTGAGCGTTTGCTCACTTTGTTGGCGCTGTCGTTTGCGTGCGGCGCGGCTGTCAATCATCACTTGGCGCTGTGTTTGCTCTTCTTGTTGATAAGCGGCTCGGTCGGCTTGGATTTGCGCTTTAAGATCCTCCAATTCCGGATTCGCGGCACAGGTTTTGTACTCCGCATTGGCGGCGTTGATGGCATCCGTTTCTGCGCGGAAGAAGCCTTCATCGGTCAGCATGTCGTACACAGGAGGGACAAATCCTGGAATCAAGTTTTGGTCGGCAATTTTGCCAGAAAACGCACTTAAAAAGCCGAGCTCGCCTTGAGGGCTTTCTACCAGCAATACGCCAAACATTTTGCCTCGCCCCGTTTCTTCATTAACCAAACCAAAATCGTGTTCGAAGTCGGTTTGCGCTAATAAGTGCTGCTGCAATTGCTTTGCGGCCATAACGCAAAGAGGATGCGGCGTGTAGTAGAACGGAAACGTAAACTGCGTTGGTAATTCATAGTCAGAAGTATCAGCAGTAAAACGAGTAAAACAATGTTCAGGCGAGTGCATGGTGGGTATCCGCGCGAGTAAAAAATCGAGCGAGGATTGTACCTGTTTGAGTCAGGATTGCCATGTCGGTGTTGGCACTCGCTCTTGGATTAAGAACAAGAGCGAGTGGGGAAGAGCTTATTGCAGTTTTTGTAATGCAAGCTTCCACTGCGCCGGTTTGTCGTAGTAGGTCGAGTGCGGCAAGGTCAAGTACTCGCCATTTACTTCTGCAATCAGGGTTGGATAACCACCAACGTGTAACTGGCGCATCAACTGTCGGCTAGAGCGAATTCTCTCGTTTAGTTCGGCTTCGCTTAACGCCATGTTTTGCTCCCACGCATCGTTTGCTAAACCTAGCGATTCTGCAATGGCTTTGAGCGTCGATGCTTCATTCACTTTTAACCCGAGCTGATAATGCGCGGATTGGATGGCCTTTAGCATGTGCCATGGATTCAGCCCCATTTTCTCCGCACTCAAGATCGCTTGTGTTGGTAGGTAAGAATCAAGAACAAACGCATCTTCGCTTTTCACGCGTTGCAGATATGCTTCACCAAACGTTGCTCCGGTTTCGGTTGCGATACGAGCGTCACTGTTGATGATGTGCTGACGAAATTCAGATTCAATCGCGCGTTTCTCAATCATACCGCCGGGATGAAGCTCTACCTTAAATTGAGAGGTGTCCATCAAGGCTTCGATGAGTGGTGATGCCCCGTAGCACCAACCACACATGGGATCGAAGAAGTAATGCACGGTTACCATGACATTTCACCAGTATGCACTTTCGCACCGATTTCTAGCGCGATTGGCAATTGAGCTTCTGGGTATTTCGCTGACATGGTGTCAATGAGTTGAACGCTGTTATTGCTGTGTTTTTTCGCTTGCTGAAAATCCTGCAAATATTGTTGCGAGTAGTGAATGGTGTCTGCGTTCAGCTTTGTGCCTGCTTTCATGTGACCAGGGATGACCACTTGAGGTTTAAGCGCAAGCATCTCGCTAAGCTGTTGCTCCCAAGCATTGATAGCGGTTTGGTCAGCGGCATCGGCCATCCACAAATGTACGTTTGAGTACACGGCTACGTTACCTAGAATCGCTTTGTTATCTGGAATCCATAGGTAAGGGCGGTGTGCTGATGTGCCATGGTTACCACGAATTTCAATCTTATGACCTTCTAGCTCTAATGATGCTTTATCGTACGCGACAGGGATCACTGGTTTTACCGGTGCGTTTGCGCCCAGCTTTGGTCCCCAGTACGCCAGCTTTCCAGCCAATTTCTCTTTAATAATTTTTTGAACCGCAGGCGTTGCGATGATCTGCGCATCAGGGAACTGTTGGTGTAGGGCCTCTGCGCCAAAGTAGTAGTCTGGGTCCGCTTGGCTGATAAAAATGGTTTTAAGCGTTTTGCCTGAGTCCAACACTTTAGCGGCAATGCGCATCGCGTCAGCTTTGGTGAAGCCAGTGTCGATGACCATGGCGTCAGTCTCACCGTATACCAAGGTTGAGTTAACGTGGAAGCTGTTACCGTCGGCGTTGTAAACCTCAAGAGTAAGGGGAGAGTGGTTTGCCGCTAGGACAGGGCTTGCCATTAAAACGGATGCAGCAATCAAAGTGAATTTTTTCATAATAAGCTCCTAAAGAATTTGGGGCCAAGCGACGACGGCTTGGGAACGGGAGCTATATTAGGAAATTGATACGCTCGGAAAAATACACAATAATGTGCATCACTATTTCTTATTTCGAGCAAATGTATGGACAGAGTAACGGCAGCAAAAGTATTTGTGGATGTGGTCTATTCTGGCAGTTTTACCGCGACCGCAGAGCGGTTAGACATGTCTCGGCCTATGGTGACTCGTTATGTAGAGGCGATGGAGAACTGGCTGCAAACTCGTTTGTTGCACCGCACCACGCGCAAGGTGTCGCTCACCACCGCAGGGGAGCGCAGCTTGCCTCAGATTGAGCGCTGGTTAAAACAGGCCGATACGTTGACGTCGAACATTGCCGTTGATGGTGAGCTGTCCGGAAAAATCCGTCTCGCGTCTAGCACTTCATTTGGATTCTCACAGTTGATCCCAGTAGTAAACAGTTTTATGCAAAAGCACCCCAAAGTGCATATCGACATAGATCTGCAAGACTCAGTGAGTGATCTAACCGAGCAACGCATCGATCTGGCAATCCGAATTGCGTCAGATCCCGATCCTTCTTTGATTGGTAAGCCGATTGCGGTGTGTGAATCGGTGTTGGTGGCATCGCCACAATACTTGCAAACTCACCACGCGATCGCGCATCCGCGAGATTTATCTTCACACGACTGTTTGGGATACAAAAACTTTGAGCGTCACGTGTGGCATTTGTCTCAGGGCGACCAGTTCGAATCGGTGGGAATTGAGTGTCGCCTAACCAGCAATGAGGCCACGGCGTTATTGCATGGCGCTTTGCAAGGCATGGGTATTTCGATGCTGCCAACCTATTTGAGCAATATCTATCTCAAATCGGGTCAGCTTGAGTCGGTGTTGCCGGATTGGAAGCCAAATGATCTCAACATTTACGCGCTGTATTCATCACGTAAACACTTGTCTCCTGCGGTGAGAGCTTTCATCGATCACAGTGAAGATTACTTTAAGCAGCACCCTTGGTGAATGCGAAAAGCGTCGTCATCCCGACTTGAGATTCATACAAGATCCTGTACCTTACATGGATATATTTTCGCAGCATCATTTAGAGTTTTCGTTAATGTCACAAGTTTGCATCAAATTTATTGCTACCGATATGGATGGCACATTGCTTGACCAGTACGGTCGTTTGGATCCAGAGTTTTTCGATCTGTTTTTGCAACTGGAAGAGCAAGGCATTTTGTTCTCCGCTGCGTCTGGTCGTCAGTATTACAGTCTGCGAGACACGTTCGCGCCAATCAAAGACAGACTGTTGTATGTGGCTGAAAACGGCACCTTAGTGATGTACCAAGACAAAGAGCTCTACAGTTGTACCATTCCTAAAGCGGAAGTGTTGGAGATTGTGAAAGCGGCTCGTGAGATTGACGGGGCGAACATCGTATTGTGTGGCAAGCGCTCGGCGTACATCGAAACGCATGATCAGCAATCGCTGGAAGAATTTCAAAAGTACTACCACCGCTGTGAATATGTGCCGGATTTGCTTGAGGTCGAAGACGAGTTTATTAAGGTAGCAATTTGTCACTTTGACGGTTCGGAAGAGCTCCTGTTCCCGACCATGAACGCGAAGTTTGGCGCAACGCATAAAGTCGTAGTGAGCGCAAAAATTTGGCTGGATGTGATGAATGCCGAGGCGTCTAAAGGCGCGGCCATTCAGCACCTTCAAGAGACGATGAATTTTACTCCGGCAGAAACAATGACGTTTGGTGATTACCTCAATGACCTCGAAATGCTGCAAGTCAGTGAGCATTCGTACGCGGTTGCCAACGCGCACGAAGAGATTAAGAAAATTGCTCGTTATTCTGCGCCAAGCAACCAAGAGGCTGGGGTACTCAAAGTGATTAAAGAGAAAGTGTTAGCGAAGTAACGCTCATTTTTTCGATGTTATTTTCTTCTTCACGTAAAAGTCCCGCAGTGCATGCGGGGCTTTGTTTTTTGTGTGTGTGGTGGGAGGGGGTAGTAATGTTCCCGTTTTTTAGCGCACGTAGTTGGCAGTTGCGCTGACCAAAAAGTGCTGCAACTTTCCATCCGATTTTGGCACCCACAAGTCGTTATGATAATGGTAAATACGGCCATTGACGGTCACAGACAAGGTATTATCACCCGTTTGCTCCATGCGAATAAACTGATCCGAAGTGACCAAAAACGGCTCTTGCTCTTCAATGCTCTGGCCCGTTGCCAATACGAAGTAGCCGAATCGGTTGCCAGCATCCGGATCGGTTGAGTAGATTCGATGCCCAACTAGGCTGTAGTCGTCGTTGAGTGCCTGCTCAAGCGTTTTTTGCCCGATGGTTTCGTGCGATGGAATAAATACCCAAGCCAACACACCTGCCGCAATGACTGCCAGTAGAAGCAGTACTTGCATGAACTTTCTCATCATATATACCGTTTAACGTTGAAATTTCATTTTGTACATGCGCTTATCCGCTATGCTGATAAGAAAGTCAACATTGTCACTGTCTTTAGGGTATTGCGCTAAGCCCATGCTTGTTGAAAGTGTTGAGACTTTATCGGAGTTTAATATTTGTGCATCAAAGACGGTATTTATCTGCTCACGTACGTTCTCTTCATTGAGATGTTCACCTTCAAGGATAACCGCGAACTCATCTCCTCCCATGCGATAAACAGTAAAATCATTGAGTGCCATAGAATTAAGCCGCCTAGCGATTTCCCGCAGTACAGTGTCGCCAACTTGGTGTCCGTGTGTATCGTTGACTTCTTTAAAACCATTTAAATCTAGAATCCAGAGAGAAAAGGGCCTTTTTTCTTGAGTAAATTTGTTTAGGGTTATGAATAGTGCATTGCGGTTCCCTAGGTTCGTCAAAGGGTCGCTTAGCGCCAATTTTCTATGAAAATGGGATTCACGATAAAAGAAATAAGTTAGAGAGATAATCGACAAAACGAACGTCGCAAACAACATATATTGTGCTTGCATTAAGCGCTGGGTTTGACCTTTTTGTGCTTCATAAGCTTTACTGCTTAGACGAAAGTTTTGATTAACGAAGTCTATTAAGCCTAAATATAGTGTTTGAGTTGAACGATAAAATGCAGCAGCAGCTTGGCTATCACCTGTTCTAGCTTCTACTAGTTGTTTTTCTAGCTCTTTGAACTCTTCAAAAAGGTTAATGAAGTAAAGGTGCATGTTGTTCCGAGAAAAGAACTTATTGGCTTTCGTGCTACTGGTCAATAAGTCAAAGCGACTCCACGCTAACTCGTATTGAAGCTCTGCACCATCAATATTCAATACGTTTTCATCTAACCGTCTGGCCTCGCCGACAAGTTCTGATAGTTCTTTGGAGAGTTGGAATAAAAACCAAGTCGCTTGTTTTTGTTCGTTATTAAAATTTTGTGAGAGTGAACGTGTTTGCTGTAAAAGCACGACATTCGCGAGAAGCAAAGAAACGGCAAACACCACCAGCAGCATTTTGCTGGTGGTAGAATATTGCAATATTCTTTGTTTCTTAGAATAGGGTTCTGATAACTTCATTCTTATTATTTTTCTTTTATTTCATTTACTTGCCATACCATTTGCGCATGATATTTATTGTAGTTTAGCTCTGGATAGAGATTGAGTGGATATATCACCCAGAAAGGGCCTTTATTCCTGACTTTTATGTAATTCTGATCTTGTTGATAAGCCAGTATTGGTTGATATCGAAGAATATCTTGTCGGGACAATGTCGAGTGATAGTCGTTTAAGCTGCTGATATCAACCTGCTCTGGTACCTTTCCGTAGACGTGTGTAAGAAGCGTGCTGAGTTTAACGCCTAAAAACTCTGACGAGGCAGGAAGCCAAGGCAATGTCATCGTGTAGCTAGTGGTAGGTAAAGCTTGGATCTCTTCCAGTTCCAGTATGACACTAGGCTGCTGGCTACTACTAAATACGATCGTATTTGCAGACAAGAATGGCGCAACAAAAAACAGACCTAGCGCGACTATCTTTTTCATCATATGCCCTTTTGAGTTTTATTCTTTTTTCTTAGCTAGGACAAAGGTGCTAGCGGTAATTTATTTATAATTATAGAGCCAACCGGATGAGATTTTATAATACGTTATGTTTCAAAAATAACTGTCGGTTTACGTCACGTCAAGGTTATTAAGTTGCTTCTTAATTAAAAGCTCAGAGTATTGGGATGATGGTAGAGTTTCGTAATGATTTCGCGGTATTTAATTGGTTTTTAGTGCAACTTTGTGTCATTTTTAATAAAGATACTGTGTCGGAAATGAGAATTTAATAAGGCGAGAAATGGATGTCGAATTTGTTCTTAAGTTACATTATTTTACATATTTAAATCATCGATATTCAGATATGTATTTGTTAGTACGTAAAGAAAATAAAGTCACCTAGTTTTGGTGACTTTATTTTTTATTTCATGAGCTTACTTAAATTAACTATGCAAACAAATATTTTGCATGGAAGTTGAGGTGCTCTTCAATAAAGCTTGAGATGAAGTAATAGCTATGGTCATAGCCTGGTTGCATTCTCAAGGTTAGGTTTGAATCGTGTATTTTTGCCGCAGCAATCAGCGCTTCCGGTCTAAGCTGCTCATTTAAGAAGCCATCAGCATCACCTTGATCAATCAAAATTGGTAATGGTGATTGTTGTTGTTTTAGAAGTTCACTTGCATCGTATTGCTTCCAGCTTTCAAGCTCCTTGCCTAAGTAAGCAGTAAAGGCTTTTTGTCCCCAAGGGCATTGCATTGGGTTACTGATTGGACTGAACGCTGAAATAGAACGGTACTGTTCTGAATTTTTCAGACCAATGGTGAGCGCTCCGTGGCCGCCCATGCTGTGACCCGAAATCGACTTCACGTCAGAGACTGGGAAGTTACTTTCGATGATCGCAGGCAACTCCTCAGTCACATAGTCGTACATACAGTAATGCAGTGACCAAGGTGCTTGCGTCGCATTAAGGTAAAAGCCAGCTCCTTTTCCTAGGTCATAGCTTTCGTCGTCAGCGATACCTTCGCCTCTCGGACTTGTGTCTGGTGCAATGATCGCAATGCCAAGCTCGGCCGCCATACGAAATGCGCCCGCTTTCTGCATAAAGTTCTCATCGGTACACGTTAAACCAGAGAGCCAGTATAGCGCGGGTACGGGATTTGATTTCGTTGCGTTAGGTGGCAAGAATATCGCGAAGCGCATGGTGCAGTTTAGGGCATTGGATTCGTGTGTATATTGCTTGTGCCAACCGCCAAACACTTTGGCTTGGCTTACATTTTCAATGGTCATGAATAAACTCTCTAATTAGCAGAAGGAATTCAGGCTCCCCAAAAGGAGAGCCTGAGGCAGCATTATTGATCCATATGGATAACTGTTCGGATGCTCTTACCTTCATGCATCAGATCAAACGCTTTGTTGACGTCTGCTAATCCCATTGTGTGGGTAATGAACTCCTGTAAGCCGAATTCACCAGCCATGTAACGGTTTACGATTTCTGGAAGCTCAGAGCGACCTTTAACGCCACCGAAAGCGCTGCCACGCCATACACGACCAGTTACCAGTTGGAATGGACGAGTTGAGATCTCTTGACCTGCACCAGCAACACCAATGATGACTGACTCACCCCAACCTTTGTGACAGCACTCAAGTGCTTGGCGCATCACGTTTACGTTACCGATACATTCGAATGAGTAGTCAACACCACCGTCTGTCATTTCAACAATCACTTCTTGAATTGGCTTGTCGAATTTTTGTGGGTTGATGCAATCAGTTGCACCAAGTTGTTTCGCTAGGTCGAATTTGCTTTCGTTGATGTCTACACCGATGATGCGGCTGGCACCAGCCATGCGAGCACCGATGATTGCAGAAAGACCGATACCGCCGAGACCAAAGATTGCCACTGTGTCGCCTTTTTCAACTTTAGCTGTGTTTAATACCGCACCCATACCAGTGGTTACGCCACAACCTAGAAGACAAACTTCTTCAAGTGGTGCTTCTTTGTTTACTTTCGCTAGTGAGATTTCTGGAAGAACCGTGTACTCAGAGAAAGTAGAACAACCCATGTAGTGGAAGATAGTTTCGCCGTTGATAGAGAATCGGCTTGTGCCATCTGGCATTAGGCCTTTACCTTGCGTTTCACGAACGGCCTGACATAGGTTCGTTTTGCCAGATTTACAGAACTTACACTCACCACATTCAGCAGTGTAAAGTGGGATAACGTGGTCGCCAACTTCAACGCTTGTTACGCCTTCGCCAACCATTTCAACGATACCGCCACCTTCGTGACCAAGGATTGAAGGGAAGATACCTTCTGGATCGTCACCTGATAGTGTGAATGCGTCAGTGTGACAAACACCAGTTGCTACGATGCGTACTAGCACTTCGCCGGCTTTTGGAAGTTGTACATCCACTTCTTCCATTTTAAGCGGCTCACCTGCAGCCCAAGCGACCATTGCTTTTGATTTTATGTGAGTTTGACCAGGTTTGATTTCAAGCGACATTGGATGTTTCCTTTATATTTTCAGTATATGGAGTGACGTAATAAGCGTAGTTAAGGTTTGCTTACCGCGCTTCGTCGTTTTGTTGGTGCTCATTTTAGGTGTTTCAGTAAAAATGATAATCCGTCCATTTTGAAAATGATTTTTACATATGTGTAATAATGATAAGGTGAGCGTGTAAAAAGAGTGCGATGCCTCCTTAAAGCGGAAGGGAAATGGAAAAGGTGATTGACCTGAAGTTAGATAGAGGGGCTAAAGTAGAAAACTGTCAAACCATCAGCTAAGTAAGAGTGATTATGAATAAGACGGATCTGAGTGCCTATTTAACCAAGCTAGGCTTGCCTAGTGAATTGCCCGCCGATTTGGAGTCATTGCACAGAATTCACGTGGCGCAGCATCGTTGCCTGCCGTTTGAGAATTTTGACATCGCATTGCAGCGAGGCGTCTCTGTTGAGATTGAAGATATTATTCAAAAAACCGTGTACCACTCTCGCGGTGGTTACTGCTTTGAATTAAATGGTTTAATGCTTGATGTGCTCAACACTCTTGGGTTTGAAGCGCGAAGTTTGCTAGGGCGTGTACATGTGTCTGGTACACCAACAGGTCGTAGTCATCAAATCACGTTAGTGACTTTAGAGGAACAAACATGGATTGTCGATGTGGGTTTTGGCTCCAATACCCCTCGAGCGCCATTGCCATTTATCCTTGACCAAGTGATTCAGACGGATTTACAAACCTTCCGTTTTGTCAAAGATGCTCAGTTTGGTTATTTCCTCCAAGTGCTTTCAACCGATGGAACGGACGTGTGGAGCAATCTATACAGCTTTGACCTAGAGTTCGTGTGTGCTGGTGACATTGCATGTAGCAACTTCTTTACCTCGACTTCGCCTAATTCGCGTTTTACTAGCGCAAGAGTCGCTGCTAGAGCGACAGAAAGTGGGTTGGTGACGCTGCTTAACTACACACTCAGATGCGCCAATCATGAAGCGCTAACAGAAATAGAGCTAGAGCCAGGTCAAACCTACCTGGATGCGTTGAAAGAATATTTTGGCATTGAGCTTGATGCGCAATACGACGAACTTCGTCCGTTACCTGACGCGTAAAGTTTTCCCGTTTTCAAAGCGTAGCGCGACGAGAACAATGTAATCACTATTTGTCTAGAAGAGGTCGACAGGAATACAGCATGGCGAATTGGGAAGGAGTCAGCGAGTTTGTTGCCGTAGCGGAAACTAACAGCTTTACAGCTGCCGCGGCTAAACTGAAAACGTCAGTGGCACAAATCAGTCGCCGCGTATCGGCACTTGAAGAGCGCCTTGCGGTTAAGTTACTGCATCGCACGACGCGAAAAGTTTCTCTGTCTGAAGCTGGACAGCTTTATTATCAGCAGTGCAAACACTTGGTCGAAGGGCTAGAACTAGCTGAGCTTGCTGTAACGCAAATGCAAACCGAACCGCGAGGTTTGCTGCGTGTGACAGCGCCTGTGACCTATGGGGAAATGAACCTCGCACCGCTCTTGCATCAGTTTTTGGAGAAGTACCCGCGTGTGGACCTCGATTTAGTTCTGACCAATCAAAAACTGGATTTGATAGAGCAAGGGGTAGACGTGGCGATTCGTCTTGGCCGCCTGCAAGATTCTAGCATGATCGCAAAGCGTCTTTCGTCGCGTCAAAATTACGTGTGTGCTAGCCCTATGTATTTGGAGCGATTTGGCGAGCCTCACACATTATCCGAACTGGCTCGACATGAGTGCCTAGTTGGTTCGGTCGATTATTGGCATTTTAAGGAAAATAAACGCGATAAGTCTTTGCGCGTATCGGGGAGGATTAAATGCAATAGTGGTTTTGCGCTAATGGGCGCCGCCAAACGTGGTTTGGGTTTAGTGCAGTTGCCGGACTATTACGTTCAAGAAGCCCTAGATAACGGTGAGCTAGTCGAGGTGCTGACCGATTACCGAGACGACCGTGAAGGCATTTGGGCACTGTATCCACAAAGCCGAAATTTATCGCCCAAAGTGAGGTTGTTGATCGACTTTTTAGCGCAGGAACTAGCGGATTAGAGTTTTCATGAACTTTAATACAACTGAAGTTGCTAAAACGCCCGGTGATGCCGGGCGTTTTTATTAGGATGAGAGCTGGAATCGAAAAGACATGAATCACTATTGGTTGGATTCCGCGTCTTCACGTTTAATCACTTTGTGCCCATCTTCAGACACGCCTTGCTTCCAATAGCTGCTGATGTAGATATTCTCGCGATCGACTTCTTTTTCGTTGCGGAAATATTGGCGCAGCGTACGCATTGAATCGAACTCACACGCACACCATACCGAAGCGTTACCATCTAACCACTCGAGTTCGCGAACGCTATCAGCCAAGGTTTGCTGTTCAGTTAGCCAAATCAACTCCATACCGGCTGGCGTGTTTAGGGGTTGAATGTCGGCTGGAGACATCACGCTGATCACTGCATAGCCTTTGGCCTCTTCTGGCAGCGTACGAATTTTCGCAGAAAGTGCTGGAAGTGCCGTCATATCGGCAGCCATGAAGAACCAATCCGCCTCAGTATTTAAGTTGGAGATGCTACCTGGCCCAACAATGCTGATCGTGTCGCCTTTTTGCGCGGCCATTGCCCAACGCGCTGCAAATCCGCATTGCAGATCTTGCGTTACGTGTCGGACGAAATCCACTTCGATTGAACTGGTTTCTGGATGAAAGCGTCGAATTGTGTAAGTGCGCATGATTGGTCGGTCGTCTTCTGACAGGATGCTCAGATCCGAGCCACCCATATCGTTAAACAGTAATTTGATGTAACTGCCTTCGCAGTCACGAGGAAAGTGGCTCAGCGCCTCACCTTGCAAGGTAATGCGCTGCATGTTTGGAGTGATGGTTTCTGTGTCTGTGACAACAAGCGTTTTAGGTTGAGGCTTCTTTTTCATTGTTACTTTACTCGATAATTATTCTCTTTCTCATTTAAAGATTATCAAGTTCCCTAACAAGAGGGTAGCGTCTTTAAACAAATTTACACTGTGAATTAACGCCAAAGCCTCAAGAAAAATATTACCTCTATCCTTTCTCTAACCACGTAAAGTGAGTCATTTTTAACCATAAATGGACTTATATCATTGGAATCGTAGACAAAAGCAACAGCGCAGCCATGCTGTAGTTGAACCCCTTAACGCGTTTATCGGTGGTCAACCAACGCTGCAATTGCATACCTGCCGCCGTCCAAAATGTCACCGATGGCAAGTTGGCTAAACAGAAGATACCGGCGATAAAAGTCAGTTCGAGCCAAGAACCGCCACTGCTGTATACCGTAATGGCCGTCAACGCCATCGACCAACCTTTTGGGTTCACCCATTGGAATGCCACTGCCCCTAAAAAAGACATTGGGCGAAAATCGTGTTTTGCTTCGGTTTTGTCGCTGGTGGCGATTTTGTACGTCAAGTACAGCAAATAACTCAAGCTCAACACTTTCAAAATGGAGTGTGTAATTGGATATGCGTGGAACAGGCTCATCAAGCCAATACCCACCAAAATTAGCATGGCACCAAAGCCGAAGGTAATGCCCAACATGTGTGGGATAGTGCGTTTAAAGCCGACATTTGCCCCTGAGGTCATCAACATAATGTTATTGGGACCCGGCGTAAAAGTGGAGACAAAAGCGAACAACGCCAAAGCGCCCAGTTGATGATATTCCATAGATTGTTCCTTGAATCAGTTCTCGATAAGTTGAGAACAACTATAAGTAGAACTGAGGTCAATATTGTGCTTTTATTTGATGATTAGAAACTAAATAAGCAATGAAACATCATGATGGATAGATTTGACGAAAGAATATTGCAAGTGCTCAAACGAGACGGAAGAATCTCCAATGTGGAGCTGTCGGAACGCGTTGGTTTATCTCCGTCTGCAACCTTACGCCGAGTGCAAGATTTAGAGCGTAAAGGCGTGATCAAAGGCTACCGAGCAGTACTGGATAATCAGCAACTTGGCGTGGGTTTTGTCGCTTATGTGTCGATTGGTTTGGCCTCGCACTCTAAGCAGGCACAGCTGGGTTTCGAAGAGCATGTGCGTTTTGTAAACGAGGTGGTGGAATGTCACAACATTACGGGATCTAACGAATATCTCATACGCGTAGAGACGCAAAATCTCGCCGCTTATAAAGCGTTCCATGCTGATGTGTTGGGTGAGTGCGAACACGTCAAGTCGATCACAACCATGGTGGTGATGGACACACCAAAAGACGAGCGATAGCCAAACGAGGGTGACAGTTTTTGTGGCACATGAATTTGAAGTGACTCGAAAGAGTCAGTCGAGTATGAGAATGGTTCACAACAAATGCTGGAAAGCAGATGGCACTCTTACAATTTCCATATTTATTCTCACCTTCTAAATAATCCCATCCTGCTAGTTTTGCTTAAACCGCTTGTGTTTCAGAGCGGCGAGTCAGCAAAATTAAGGATGAACGATGAAATCACATGTAACACTTCCTCTTTTGAGCTTAAGCGCTGTTGCCGCATTGAGCTCATTTAACGTCAACGCCCATGGCTGGGTAGAGTTTCCAAGTGCTCGTCAAAATACGTGTTATTTAGACGGTGGCTTTTGGACCAACGAGATCCCTAACCAAGCGTGTAAAGCGGCTTTTGATGAATCTGGCGCGTATCCGTTTGTGCAGCGTAGCGAAATTGCAGCAAACGTACCAAATTACCGAGATATGGAGCATGTGAAAGCCGTGGTTCGCGACGGTGAGCTATGTTCTGCTGGCGATACAGCTAAGAAAGGCTTGAACATTCCTTCTCCAAACTGGCAGCGCACCAATGTTACGCCAGATGCAAATAACCAGATTGAATTGGTGTTTTACGGCAAAGCGCCGCACAACCCATCGTACTGGGAATTCTATCTCACCAAGCCAACTTATGATGATTCAAAACCTCTTACTTGGAGTGATTTAGAGCTGATCGACACCGCAGGTGATGTGTATGTTGATGCGGAAAAACGCTACCGTATTCAGGTGACTTTCCCTGCTGATCGTTCGGGCGATGCGGTGCTTTATACTCGTTGGCAGCGTATTGATGTTGCCGGTGAAGGTTTCTACAACTGTAGTGACATTACGTTAAACGGAACGGGCACGACGCCACCGACTGACCCTGTTGATCCAACCGAACCGGGCAATAATCTGACATCTCTGGGCTACTTTGTTCAGCAAGGTTTCGGACCAATAGAAGCGGGTGACACCATCCGTTTTCGTACGTTTAATGCGACAGGCAATGAAATTGTCGATATTTCACTACCAATCAGTGCAAACAATACGGCGACTTGGGCGGCAGAAATTGCGGATCAATTTAACGCGCAGCAAACGGGCGATTGGTATGTGGGCATTTGGCATCAAGAGATGAACCACTACATGTTCGATAATAAGAACGTGAATGCGAACCAAGTATTAGCGCCAAGCGCAGACTTCAGTTATGCGTTGTCACTGATCAAAGCGGATGTCACGCCACCAGTTGAACCAACCAACTTGTGGGACAAGACGGCCGTTTACAACCAAGGTGATGTGGTGACGCACAACGGTAAAGAATGGACTGCCCAGTGGTGGACGTCTGGTGAGGAACCAGGCACAACGGGTCAGTGGGGTGTATGGCGTTAAGCCATTTATTCGGGCCCTGAACAATAAAACCCTTCTCATGTGAGAAGGGTTTGTTTTTTCAGTCTAAAACGACCACTTTGGTTGAGTGGCTGTCTTGAAAATCAGAGCACATATCGTTATTCGCTTGCTCTCCACTCGCTCCAGTTGAGCATCGCGTAGTCTGCCAGTTTGAGCATCGGAATGTCTTCATGCGTATCTCCGTAGGCATAAACAGACGCAAACTCGTCGAGCGAAAACGCCGCTTTCACGCGTGAGACTTTTCTTTCTAAACTGCAATCACCTTGCTGGTAAAAGCCACTCAGTTTTGGCTGTTCTGAGATCAGTTCACTGCACAGCAAGTGGAAACCGTTCGCCTCACACCAAGGCTTGAGATACGCATTGAGTGATGCCGACACCACTACGATGGTATCGCCTCGGTGTTGATGCCAAGCAAGCCTTTCCATCGCTTCTGGCCGTAAGTACAGCGGGATCACTTCATGGGCAAACTGAGTGCCAATCGCTTCAATTTTCTGCGTTTCTTTCCCTGAAAATGCAATAAAACTGCTGAGAGGGCGCATAACACGAGCGGGTAACACTCCGAGTTTGTACAGCGCATAAAATGGCATGATAGCGACCTTTCCTACTCGTTTGCGCAGGCCATAAGCAGAATAGTGGAGGAAAAGGCTAAACATATCCTCTCGGGTGATGGTGCCATCAAAATCAAACAGTGCCAGTGACGGCTTAGTAGTATCGAGCAAACTCAGCGCCTATTTTTGGGTTTAAGATCATTTTGTGTTTATTGATAAAACACCGCCAACCAGATGGTTTCTTGCGTTGGGTCAGTCCAGCTCACTTTGTGTTTGGTATGAGCTGGAATCGTAACGTGATCGCCTGCCTCAAGTCGTTGCACGACACCTGATTCAAAAGTCAGCTCACCTGCTCCTTTAAGAACCAAGACCCATTCATGTTCTTCTTGATCGTACCAGCCACTTTTGGGCGAGGTTTGCCCCGTTGAGACAATGCGTTCTATACGCAGGTTTTTGTGGGTCAGCAGGTCTTCGAACACTTCCTCGTCGAGGTTATTCGGTAAGTCTTTAAAAAGATTCATGGCCTTTCCTTAGAGAATGATCAGTCCAAAAGGCGCAAGCAATTGCTCTTGTTGCCAATCACAAATTTTAACACCAAACAGAGAAACGCGGCGAACATCCAGCCCGTCCAGTTCGACATGAGTCAGATCACACTGCTCAACGTTAAAGGTTCCCCATTGTTCTGGCGAGAATTCGCAGCGAGATAAATCCGAGCCTTTGAGAGTTGCCCCTGCGAGGTTCGCACCGTTCCAACGGTTTTCAAAGAGGTCACATTTTTCTAGTAACACTCGCTCGAAGTTACAGTAGGTGAGGTTGCAGCCAGTAATAAAAGCAGAACAGAAAAACATGGTGTTACTGACGCGATTAGCAAAGTTCGCACCTTGGAAGTTTGCCCCTTTGAGATCGCACTTACGCAGCTCCAAGCCCATACAATTTGCGCCGTTAAACAGGCTCATCGCCAACATACAGTTCGTGAAGCTGGCATCTTTTAAGTTCGCGAAGCGAAAACTACACCCTTCTAGCGCTTTGGATTCGATAAAGCGACAGTCGATGAACTTAGCATCGCGCAGATCGGCATGGTCGAAACTGCACATATAAAAGTGGCAGTTTTTAAAGGTGGCATTCTGAAAATCGTGATGAGAAAAGTTTTCTCGTTCAAAAATGAGATCGGTTTTTAACATGTCTTCTCCTTAGCTGCGAGCAGACTAGCACTCCAAGTGACTGATTTTCCAGAAAAATAACTTCTTGTATTTCAGTGTTTTACAAACCCCTCAAATCGCGATTTTAAGGGGTCAAACGAGCGTTTTAAGTGGGTTGTTTTTTGAAAATAGAAGACGTAGAGGAAGAAGAAAGTTTTTGCTGGCTACGAGCCTTAACGAGAGGATTCGCATTTATGGGTATGCATGGCAACTCACACGCACAGTTTGCATTACAGAATTGTATCCGATTTGCATAATTTGTTGATCGGTATGGCGTTTCTCCATACAAAAAACCTATATTTTTCACAAATTGATTTCCATCAAAATAGTAGGGTTTCTATGTGCTAGATTGCGCACAGCTCAAAAAGATATAGATACCCGTGTGCTTCAAGGCGCTGAGTTTACTTGAAATCTCAGATCAGTTAGCAGGCACCCCTTTGGGTACGACATAACGAAGCCCTACGAAAGGAAATAAAAATGAAAAAAACAATCTGCAGTCTAGCAGTGGTTGCTGCACTCGTGTCACCAAGTGTTTTCGCTCATAAACAAGGTGACTTCGTTCTTCGTGTTGGTGCGGCGTCTGTCGTTCCAAACGACAGCAGCGATAAGATTCTTGGTTCTCAAGAAGAATTGAAAGTGGATTCAAATACGCAGCTTGGTTTGACGTTTGGCTACATGTTTACAGACAACATCAGTTTAGAGCTTCTAGCAGCAACACCATTCAGCCACGATATTTCAACAGACTTGTTAGGTCTTGGTGATATCGCGGACACCAAACACCTTCCACCAACGCTTATGGTGCAGTACTACTTTGGCGAGCCACAAAGTAAGTTCCGTCCATACGTGGGTGCAGGTCTCAACTACACCATGTTCTTTGATGAGGGCTTCAATAGCACGGGTAAAGGCGCTGGTCTTTCAGATCTTAAGTTGGATGACTCATTCGGTCTAGCAGCGAATATTGGTGTGGACTACATGATCAACGATCAATGGTTCCTCAACGCTGCTGCGTGGTACGCAAACATTGAAACAGAAGCAACTTACAAAGCAGGTGGAGAGAAGCAAAAAACCGACGTCAAAATTAACCCTTGGGTATTTATGATCAGCGGCGGTTACAAGTTCTAAGAAAAACCAGTAGTTACACGCACATTACTATTATTGGCATGACTTTGGGGGCGGTTACGGGGACTGCCCCTCTTTTTTATCCTCGTTTTGATTGCACATCATTTACTCCACTTAGCAACATGCAAAATTGGATCTTTACCTTGCAGATCATTTTATTGTCGGAAGATCGAAAAGTCCTACACTGATCACATAATTGAACAAGTGGACAATATAAATGAGCGACGACATCGCAAAGCATTCCTCCTCCAGATCTAAGCTGGTAAAAACTCTTTTCTTTACTCTCTGTGTTATCGCATTTGGTGCGATGTATTGGTCTTGGCAGTATTCAGACAGTCACCCAAGCACGGAAGATGCCTACGTTAGGGCAAAAATTCTGTCGGTAGCACCTCAGGTAAAAGGCCAAGTGGTTTCTGTGGATGTTAAAGATTTCCAATCCGTTAACAAAGGTGACCTACTGCTGAAGATAGATTCACGCCCATATTTGTTGGCAGTGAAGCAAGCAAAAGCGGCATACCAATTGGCGGTCCAGCAACATGACGTTGCCGATAAGCAGGTAACTGAAGCCGTTGCGGGCTTAGATGCGGCGCGCTCTAACCTGACAGAAGCGCAAGTAGAGTACAAACGTACGGATTCTCTAGTGAAACGCAAACTGGCGTCAGACCAAGATTTAGATACGGCGAAAAACAAACTAGCCAATGCTCAAGCGAGCCTAGAGCAAGCGCGCGCGACGGTAGAAAAAGCCATTGCGAACCGTGGTGAAGAAGGCGCAGAGGCTGCGGTTGTTCAACAAGCGGCGGCACAGTTAGCGCAAGCGGAGCTGAACTTGAGTTACACCGACATTACGTCACCAGTGGATGGCATTGCCGGTGAAATCAATACGCACGTAGGCTCGGTCGTTAGCGTGGGTCAAACGCTGTTCCCTGTGATTTTAAAAGACAGCTATTGGGTACGCGCGAATTTTAAAGAAACCGATCTTACTCATATTAAACCTGGCATGCATGCGGATGTGGTGATTGATATGTACCCAGACGTGGTGTGGAAAGCAACGGTAGAGCAACTGTCGCCTGCGAGTGGTACATCGTTCTCCTTGATGCCACCAGAAAACGCAACGGGTAACTGGGTTAAAATCAAACAGCGTTTCCCTGTACGTTTGGCATTAGAAGTACCGGCCGATGCGCCGCAACTTCGCGTGGGTGCGAGCTCAGAAGTCACCATTGATTTGCAAAGTAGCGTGCAATGAGCCATCAAATTACGGCAGACAAACGGGGGATTGCCACCGTCGCCGTGATGCTTTCTGCCATCATGGTGTTAATCGATATGACCGTTGCGAACGTGTCGCTATCGCACATGATGGGCGCGTTGGGCGCAACGGCAGACCAAATTACTTGGGTGCTGACGGGTTACAGCATGGCGGAAGCGATCTTCATTCCGATGACCAGTTTCTGGGTGTCGCGCTTTGGTGAACGCAAAGTCATGTTGGTTGCTGTGATCGGTTTTGTGATTGCCAGTGCGCTTTGTGGGCAAGCACAGTCTCTTGAAGAGATGGTGCTATTTCGCATTATCCAAGGCGCTTTCGGCGCGTCGGTGATTCCATTGGCGCAGTCGACGTTAGTGCAGATCTATCCGTATGAGCAAAAAGGCAAAGCGATGGCGATTTTCTCCATCGGCATTTTGCTTGGTCCTATTTTGGGCCCAGTTGTAGGTGGTGTGATCACCGACAACATTAACTGGCGCTGGATTTTTTACATCAACTTGCCATTCGGTTTGATCTGTACCTCTTTGATTTATCGCTATATCCATATCGACAACAAATCCAAACCTAACTTTGACTGGTGGATCATCGGTTACATGGCGTTAGGTGTGGGCGCGTTGCAGTTTGTGTTGGATAAAGGGAATGAAGACGACTGGCTCGACTCACGTATGATTCAGACGGCGATATTGCTCGCAGTCATGGGATTGGTGATGTGGATCTATCGCAGTTGGAAAACCAAAAGTCCAATAGCGCCATTGTGGCTACTGAAAGACCGAAACCTTATGGTCTCGTCATTGATGATTGCCGTGGTGTCGATGGCGATGTTTGGTCTGACGACTCAACAACCAATGCTGTTGGAAAGCTTGCTGGATTATCCGGTCTCAACCACTGGCTTATTAATGGCACCGCGAGGGTTGGCGTCGGCGGCGATGTTGATTTTAGTGATTAAGCTCAATCCGCAATTCGATCCCAGAATCAAAATAGTCTTTGGCTTAAGCTGCATCGGGATTGGTAGTTATTTGATGATGCAATACTCACTGCAGATCGATACATTTTGGATTGTGATGCCGAGTATGATTCAGGGGATGGGGCTTGGTTTAACCTTCTCGACGCTATCCACCTTGGCGTATTTAACGATTCCGAAAGAGCAATCTGTTGCGGCGGCGAGTATTTACAATCTGTTCCGTACCATTGGTAGCTCGTTTGGTATTTCTATCGCCACCACGTTCCAATATCGTGATAGTCAGCAGCAATGGCATGCGCTGGGAGAGGGTATTAATCCTTATAATCCTAACTTGCATGACTGGGCGGCCAATCAGGGGCTTTCTATTACCGATCCGGTTGCGTTAGACCAATACCAACAGATGTTGCAGCAGCAATCGCAAATGGTCGCGTTTGTGCACACCTTCCAGCTTGTGGGAGTGATGTTCGTGATCATGATGCCGATGCTGGTTTTCATCCGGTCGCGAGAATAACAACAAGTTCCGGTGAATCGTGTAAGAGAACGCCTCTCAAGTTGTATTTGCTTGAGAGGTGTTTTTTATTGGACGGTGTCAATGAAAGACGGACGTTTACTCAAACGTCACTTCATCAAAATGCGGATTGGCTTTGAGCGCGCGCATTGCGACTAATTGTTCAGTCGGGAAAGCGGTGTGCTCACCATCCATATCTAAAAACAAGCACTCTTGTCGCTGCATGTCGTAGCCTGTGTCGAACGCGTTGCCCTGATGAGTTTCACCATTTTTTAGCGTGATCTCGATAGGGAGCTTAAACATACAGGCGATTTCAATAAAATCGTATTGGCTGCAAGTCACCATAGTTTTCTCCTTTCAAACCGACGCAGTATTCAGAAGGTTTGAGAACCGCTTCCTTAAATAGAAGACGTTTGATTGAAACTGAATCTTCATCTTACACCTCATTTTGGTCACGAAATAGACATACACGCACGTTTTAATAAACCTACTGTTGAGCGTTCACAAGCGAGACAAAATAACGATATGTCTGAGACGATACTTAAGCGCACATACCTAACGAGTGAACAAAAGCCAAGTTCACTGATTCCGCCTCAAACCTACCATGCGCAGTTGGCGCACCGTGTTTACCACTCGCCTCAATTTGAAAACGGCCGCGTTAAAAACGAGATGCCAAATGTCCCTAGCCCGCAATCATTCTGGCAGGTGTGTTGGAGCTATCTTGGTGGTAGAACGCCATTGAGTCCTAACGAACATCTGCCACATTTCCCAATTCAACCTACGCAGTTTGCGCAGCGAAGTGAATCGATGCGCGTTACTTGGCTGGGCCATTCCACCATGCTGGTGGAGGTCGATGGCATTCGAATTCTGACTGATCCGGTATTTGATTACGCTTCTCCGTTCATCGCAAAAGCGTGGTTTGAACGCAATATTCCCAATACCCATGCCAGAGATTGTTTGCCGATTCCTGAAATTATCGTGATTTCGCACGATCATTACGACCATTTAGAAGCATCGACCATACGTTTCTACGCCGATAAACCCGTGACGTTTTATGTACCCTTAGGGGTTGGCAAGCATCTGATAAAGTGGGGCGTTTGCGCAGACAACATCGTGGAATTCGATTGGTGGGATAGCGTGCACTATGCCGGAATCGAACTGATTTGTACGCCCGCTAACCATAATTCTGGTCGTACTTATTTCGATAAAAACTCGACCTTGTGGGCTTCTTGGGTCATCAAAGGTAAAGAAGAGACGCTCTATTTTAGTGGCGATTCAGCTTACGATTCGCACTTTTCCGAGATCGCACTGCGATGTGGACCAATCGACATTGCCTGTTTGGAAGTGGCTGCTGATGTGAAAGGCCAAGGTTATCCGGTCGAAAACTGGGGGCACATGCAGGCTCATCATACCGTGCAAGCGTTTCGCGACTTAAATGCGAAAAAACTGTTGCCAGTACATTGGGCTACATACGAACTGTTTACTCACCGCTGGGACGAACCGATTTTAGATTTGCTTACCCATTGTCAAAAAGAACATATAACGCTGCTGACGCCAATGCCGGGGGAGAGTTTTTACGTTCATCAAGAACATATAAATAAACAATGGTGGCGAGAAAAAGAAATAGGTGAGCCAGATATAATTTTGACTTAATAATATGTTCTTACTTCAATAATTATTTTAGAAATTAACCTTGTTATTTTCAGAATATAACAAGGTTTTTACTCGCTTACTCATCAATCACTTGAGGTTTTAACTCGACGACATTTCCTTCCGGATCATGAATATAGAGTGAGCGACCGAATCCTTGTGCGCCGTAGCGTTTCGCAAACTCTTCGGTTTCAATGCCGCGCGCACGCAGATATTCCAGTAATTCATCCTCGGGAAAAGGCGCCAATTGCAGGCAAAAATGGTCAATATTACGACCATTTTGAACTGGTGGCTTACCGCCGAGTTGGCCCAATTCGCTGTCTACCGTCACTACATCAATTAATGCGTTACCTGCCCTAAGTTGAGTTAAACCAAGTTCCGTTACTTCGCGTTCGACAGGGCAGCCCAAAATGTCTCGATAGAAATGCAACATAGCATCGAGGTTACAGGTCCTTAAAACAACATGATCAAGCGCTTTGATGGCGATTGGATTTTTGGTGGGCATGCTTCACTCCTTTTTGCATTGTGTTGAGGTAAGTATAAAGTGACCTTAAAAGTGGTGAGAGAAATGATCAAATTCCAGATGTTTTTTTCTAGAGCGAGTGCAGAAACACTGCAACTCAAAGCAAACAAAAAAGGCTAGCGTATTGCTAGCCTTTTGGAATATGGATGGGGCTATTACTCGTAATCAGAAGCGTAAGTTTCTTCGTAAGTGTGTGAGTAAAGCTCGAATAGGTTGCCGAATGGGTCTTCTAGGTAAACCATTTTCGCAGGCTTATTATCGTCTTCTGGGTGGTAACGCATGATGTCCATGCGAACTTTGCCACCTAGTGCTTCGGTGCGTTTGATAGCACCTTCAAAATCGTCTGTCTGCAAACAGAAATGGAAGATACCGATGCGAGAAAAATCCACTTCATGGCGCTCTTGACGTTCTTTCATTTCGAATAACTCAAGGCCGATGCCATCACTTGTCACAAGGTGCGCAATGTTGAAGCCTTTAAAGCCTTCCCCAAAGACCGCAATACACATTCTGCCAATTGCCGTTTCGCGTTCTTCAATCACTTTCGTGTTGCCCATAACGACTTTTAGACCTAGCGCTTGCGTGTAAAACTCAACCGCTTTGTCCATATCTCCGACCATAATACCGACATGATTCATTTTCATTTGTTTGCTCCCAACATGTGTGTTTGAACGTTGTCTTGTTTCGATGTGGGAGAGTATATGGTGTGATGTTGATTACATGAAATTATCATAAATTATAAAAATGATAATTTTATTTAATGATCTGCATGTTGGGATTGAGTTAGTGAGCTAAGGCCTCAACAGCTTGCCTCACCGAGGTGAAATGAATCTTGATAATGCACCGTTGCGCGAGGCTGAATTCATGCGATTGGATTAATGACGTAACCTCTTCTACGGACAGCGTTCGTTCTTTTAGATGTAAAAGAGTGGTGTTCGAACCATGGTTTTTCAATTCAAACGTGTTGCCATTTGAGTCGATAACGTAATCATCTTGCCCAAAAATGAGGGCTTCGCATTCAGAGTCTAAGTCGGACTGGGAATGCGTGTAGATCAGCTCATCGTCGCCGTCTAGTTTTAGCAAGCATGGCCAACATACTGCGTGGTCTCTCATGGTTAACTCATTATTCATTGTTATTTAGAAACTTGACCCAGGTTGTTGCAAAAACGCTAACTCTTCGGGAGTGCTCTTTCTTCCCAATATCGCATTGCGATGAGGATAGCGCCCAAACTGGTCGATGATGGCTTTGTGTTTTAGCTCAAAATCGTAGTTATTTTCAAGCCCTGATGCGCGAAACAATTTTTCAGCTTGGACATGAATGAGGCGAGATTCGCTGTGCATAAACGGCATGTACAAAAAGCTTAGCTGCTCAGGCGCTAATTCTTTGTCGTAACCTAACCGAATTGCCTCTTGAGCCAATGCTAATGCGAGTGGGTCTTGTGCAAACGCTTTTGGGGTGTTGCGATACACATTACGTGAAAACTGGTCGAGGACGATGATTTCGGCCAATCGTCCTTGTGCGCTGTTACGCCAATTAAACAGTTCACAACGAGCGGCTTGTTCTAATACCGAGGCAAATCGCGATGCAATACGCTTGTCCAGTTCTGGGTTGTTTTCAAACCAATTTTTGGGCGATAGCTCCTCGAACCAAAATTTGATGATTTGTTGATGCATGGATCTTCCTTCCTATTGCATTAGCTAAAGAATAAAAAGCCAGAAGGCGAGCTCCTGGCTTTCTGCGTGTTATCGACCGTAAGTCTCTATGATGTAATGTTCAAAATCGTCACACATTTGTTCGTCAGAGATGGCGTTGCTTGCCAGCTCTTTACTGCCGTCGACGACTTTAATCGCGGCGTTCAGTGAAGCGACTGATGCTCGCTCTCGCGTCGCAAGTGAGTCGATTTTCTTCTGCTGCACTTCCCATGCCTGTTCTGGCGACAGGTTACACACGTCTGCAAGGTATTTGGCATTGAAGCCTTCGCCAGTCAGGCTGACAATGGTTTCGTTGTGCGACAAGTGATTGCCTGCGTGCCAGTAGTGTTTTGCCAGCAGTGGGCCAATTTCTGGGTTATCCGTCAGGTAACCAAACTTCTCAAGGAAGTATGCACGGGTCTGATACACCGCCATGTGCGCGAGTAGATAACCTTGATACGCACAAGCTGCTTCGTCGGATAGCAAATGTGGAATCGCCATCAGTGGGCGAGGGCTGCATTCCAAACCAAGGATCTGTTTTTCACAATCGCGAGCGAGCTTAGTGATGCGCTCTGGCGTTAACTCGTCATCGCTCAATTGATACAACGCGCGCTCAAAATATGGCACAACCAAGATGCTACGTTCTTCATAAGCTTTGAATGGCTGACGGCTGTTGATCATTGCTTGAATAATCTCATCAGGCACAGAATTCCCTTCATCATCCAGTGCGTACTGTTTTAGCCAATCGGCATCGGTTAACAGGCTATCACAGAACATCGACTGAGTTTCTGCATAAGCCATTGACGTCGGCGCAAACTCCTGCGAGAAACAAGGCGCGTTCATTTTTACGTTCGCAAAGTGTGCTGCGTGGCCGCCTTCGTGGAACAGCGTGTTAATGCCATCGTAGCCGCTGCCCACTTGGTCTGGTTTGGCATTACTGGTGAAGTTCACCTGCGCTGCGACCCATTCGCCTTGATTATAGAAAGAAGGAATAGGGCCGTGGCAGAACCCATTCGGGTACTTACCTTTGCGATCTAGTAAATCCAGCGTTAGCGTCGCACCAGAGTAATCAATATTTAGGCGACCAAATGATTCTACCCAGCGTCTCAGAGATTTTGAGAACGGCACGTATGGGTCAAGGTCACGCATAACGTCACCCGCGAATGAGTAAACAAAGTTGTAGCCTGCTAGTGCGCTTGCGCCTTTCTCTTTCGCCAAGTTTTCTAAGCTGTTTAGATGCGCATCTCGCGTGCGTTGTTCGAAATCTTCCAAAATCTCGAATAGCTGTTCAGAGCTCATCTTTTCCGTTTTTTGCACGGAGTAATCAAAGAAAGTCGCATAACCGAGTGAGCGAGCGAACTGGTTGCGTAGTTTGATCAGTTCTATAAAGCCGTTTTGCAGTAGCCATTGTTCAAGGTTCAGCAACGCTTGATGAGCCGATTGGCGAACTTCTTCATGATTGTTGGTGCGAATGGTTGAGCTCAATACTGGCAGTGAACCTTCCACTTGCTCGCCGTTTTCATCGGTAAACGTTTGTACGTGGTTCTGTTTTTTCTCGAACAGCTCAGCTTCAAAGGCAATGAGCTGATTTTTCAACGCTTGTGCCTTTTCGCCCTCGATAGCGTGAGATTCAAACATCGCCAGCCAACCCGAAAGACCTGTAATGGTTTGTTGTTTCTCTTGTGGGTCGGTAATTGAGTCCGCGGCTTCAAGCTGTTGTTTGATGGCAGTAATTTGCTCGGCGTTGCTTAAAAAGCTTGTCCATGCCGTTTGTGCTTGCGTCGAGCCATCATGGTCATCGCTGATCCCCATGTAAGTTTCCCAAAAGAAATCTTCTTTGGTGCGGTGAATCGCAAGGTAACGTTGATTGAGGTCGTTGAGATAATCCGTTGCGGTCATTTTGATCCTTCAAATGGTTTCGTTATGTAGACAGTTGATTATTGCACGCTTGGCCGCGAGAAAGGAACGCTAATCTCATTTGTCGATTTTGCATCGCGTAAAGGTGATTTTACTATTTGTTTACATTTGGGTGGGTTAATAGGAGTTCTGAGCTTGCAGTGTTAAGACTGGTATGGAGTTTACAGTTTATTAAGTAATTAATCTGCGGTGCGCTATCGATGATCCTTATCAGGTGTAATAAGATTTCCATATCGTGGCGATACAGTTGGAAACGATATGATAAATAAGACAAAAGTTACGTTATTGGCGGTAGGTACGATTTTAGTTGGATGTTCCACAGTCGCGCCACCAAGAAATGATGCGGTTGAAAGCATTCAACAAAAGTGTTCTGTGATTTTAAGCAATGATGTTGCGGGCGACCAGCGCTGGCAGACGTACAACGGCTTGCTTGTAGAATATGCCGTGCATGGCGTTAAGAGTCAGGCACAACTGGAACGTTTTGAAGCGTTTGTGCAGAGAGTGCAAGATGATGAGTCTGGACAGTTAGTTACAGAGTTGATTGAGGTCACCGACTGGGGATGCTCAAACGGCAATTATCTAGAAGAGATGAGCTTGTTTATTCAAGAAGTTCAAAAGTAAAAAACCGAGCGTTAAGTCGCTCGGTTTTTCTGTTTGTGGAACGCTTTTTTACGCTGGCTCGTCAGGACGTTTACTCCTCTGGATACTCGCCCATACCTTGCGTTTTACCTTCCGCTTTCCAATGCTCTCCAGGAGCAAATGCTTCATCGCATAAATCTACGGTGTAGCCCATTTCTGTGATTTCCTTCAAAGTGAGGTTATCAGCAATATTTGCAACTTCCCCCGATTTATTCCGTAACTCCATGTTGATCTCTCCTCTGTAGGTAGACGAGTGGCATCAATGCACAGTGAAGAATGCATTGGTAACCTTTGTTCTAAGTATATAACCCGCTGCTAAAAATGAAGGTTTAATCCACTTTTTAAATGTGGGTAATTGGATAATGCTTTGAGCTGCTTCCGTTATTTAGAACCGCAGCATCGCGATAGTTTGCCATTTGTGATTTATTGAGTGATTAAACGGTCAATTTGGAAACTCGAAATGGTGATTCTCGACCACGCTTTAGCACAACAAATTGTTGATCGAACCATGTCCATCATTGGTCACAATGTGAATGTGATGAACTCGGCAGGCATCATCATTGGCAGTGGCGACCCTAAACGTGTTGGGCAAGTGCATGATGGCGCGGTACTGGCGCTGAATCATGGCGATTCGCTAGAGCTTAATGAGCAGCAATGTTTGACGTTGCAGGGTGTCAAACCCGGTATCAATATGTTGTTGAAATTACATGGCGACGTGGTCGGTATTGTTGGCGTCACAGGAGAGCCGGAGAAAATCCGAGATTTTGCAAAACTGGTTAAAATGACCGCTGAACTAACAATAGAGCAAGCTGCACTGGTGGAAAAATTTCAGTGGGACAGACGTCATCGCGAAGAGTTTATTCTGGCTTGGATCAATGGGAAATTGACCGATGAAGAGCTGAAAGATTGGGCGATGCGTCTTTCTATCGATGTGACTCAACCACGGGTGGCAACGGTGATTGAAGTCTCGACGCCGTCCGCCTCGAAAAGCATGAAGAGTGTGCGCAATATTGTTGAGCTGCTTGAATACCCAGAGCGTAACAACCTAGTTGCGATTGTCTCAGTGAATGAAATTGTGGTGTTGAAACCGTGTCATTCCGCCAAGCAGTGGGATAGCCAAGTTGAAAGTGAGCGCATTGATAAGTTGATGTCGCGTTTAAGCGATCACGATTCGCATACGTTTCACATTGCGCTAGGGCAGCTGTTTAATGAGCCTAAAGATGTCGCGTTGTCATACCAAAGTGCGAAGCAGGTATTAGCTATTGGCAAGCAGTTCTACCCAGAGAAACGTAAGTACCTGTTCGATGAACTTCGTTTGCCTGTTTTGTTAGCGCCGTTGGCGGATATTTGGCAAGGTGAACAAATTATTGATGGTGTGAAACGGTTGAAAGAGAAAGACAAATCTGGGCAATTATTGAAAACCCTAGATGCACTGTTTGAATGCAATGGCAATGTAACAGAATGCTCTAAAATGCTGTTTATTCACCGGAACACTCTGCGCTATCGGTTAGAGAAAATCACCGAGATAACAGGGCTACCAACAACCAATTTTGTGGGGTTAGCGGAGCTTTATATTGCGACTCGGCTCTCAAAAATGTCGTGATGTTGTGCATTTGCACAATACGCGTTATTTTTTGACCACATCATTTGTCACTCCGCCTAAAGGAATTCGAAAGCAAACGATTAATAATTCATGCGTCCCTACATGTTGAGTGAGCCAACACGGACTCGCTCAGCAAAATAAGAATAAATGGAGTTATCATGAACCTTATATTAATCCTGCTCGGGGTGATCGCATTTATTGTGCTCACGACCACCAAATTCAAATTACATCCCTTTTTAGCGCTGATCATCGCGGCGTTCCTTGCGGCATTTGCTTACGGCTTACCGGCAGATAGCATTGCCAAAACCATTGCTTCTGGCTTTGGCGGCATCCTTGGTTACATTGGTTTGGTTATCGTTTTAGGTACCATCATTGGTGTTATTTTGGAAAAAAGTGGTGCGGCGATCACCATGGCCGATACGGTCATCAAAGTGTTGGGTGAGCGTTTCCCAACATTGACCATGAGTATCATAGGTTACATCGTTTCTGTTCCGGTATTTTGTGATTCAGGCTTTGTCATTCTGAACTCGCTCAAAGAATCGCTCGCGAAGCGTTTAAAAACCTCAAGCGTTGCGATGAGTGTGGCGTTGGCAACTGGCCTATACGCAACGCACACGTTTGTGCCGCCAACTCCTGGCCCGATTGCCGCTGCGGGTAACTTAGGCCTGGAATCTAACCTTGGTTTAGTGATTGGTGTGGGTGTGTTTGTTGCAGCGGTTGCGGCGTTAGCGGGGATGTTGTGGGCGAACCGATTCCAACATGTTGAACCAGATGGCATTGAAGCCGCAGAAGAAATTCAGCAAGACTGGCAAGCACTCAAAGCGTCTTACGGCAAATTGCCAACGGCGAGCCAAGCATTCGCTCCTATTTTTGTTCCTATCTTATTGATCTGTTTTGGCTCTATCGCGAAATTCCCAAGCCTACCGCTGGGCGAAGGTTTTGTGTTTGATGTTCTGACTTTCTTAGGACAGCCACTAACGGCATTGGTGATTGGCCTGTTCCTTTCTGTTCGCCTACTCAAGTCAGACAACAAGATTGAAGAATTTGGCGAGCGAATCAGCCAAGGTATTACGGCTGCTGCGCCTATTCTTTTGATTACCGGTGCGGGTGGTGCTTTTGGCGCGGTATTAAAAGCCACGCCGCTAGGTGAATACTTAGGTACGACGCTATCGGCGCTGGGCGTGGGTATTTTCATGCCATTTATCGTTGCGGCTGCGCTAAAGTCGGCGCAAGGTTCATCAACGGTTGCATTGGTGACCACATCGGCTTTGGTTGCGCCTATGCTCACGCAATTGGGGCTCGATTCAGAAATGGGCCGCGTATTAACGGTGATGGCGATCGGTGCAGGTGCGATGACGGTTTCTCATGCAAACGACAGTTTCTTCTGGGTAGTTTCGCAGTTTAGTCGCATGTCGGTGGGCCTAGCGTACCGCGCGCAAACCATGGCTACGCTCGTTCAAGGTGTCACGGCAATGGCATTAGTGTACATTTTGAGCCTCGTTCTCTTATAAGTCTCTGGAAATACGTATGAAAGTGGTAATTGCACCTGATTCATTTAAAGAAAGCTTAACCGCCAAACAAGTGAGCGAGGCGATCAAAACGGGTCTTGCTCGCGTATGGCATGATGCCGAGTTTGTTACGGTTCCGGTCGCAGACGGTGGCGAAGGCACGGTTCAATCTTTGATAGATGCAACTCAAGGCGAACAAGTCTTCACAACGGTGACCGCGCCATTAGGGAATGATGTTGAAGCGTTTTATGGCATCCTCGGCGACGGCGAAACCGCGGTTATTGAAATGGCGGAGGCCAGTGGTCTGCACCTTGTGCCGAGTGATGCTCGCGACCCAAAACTGACCAGTAGCATTGGTACTGGACAGCTGATCAAACACGCGCTAGATAGAGGTATTCAACGCTTAATCATTGGTTTGGGCGGCAGCGCTACCAATGATGGTGGCGTGGGCATGTTGACCGCGTTGGGGGTGGCGTTTCTTGATGAATCTGGTCATGCAATTACCCCAAATGGAGGCGGGTTAGCGGCGCTTGCGTCCATCGATATTTCTGGTCTTGACCCTCGTTTAGCAACTTGCGAAGTGTTGGTAGCGTGCGATGTTGATAACCCACTCTGTGGTGACAAAGGCGCGTCGGCTATCTTTGGCCCTCAAAAGGGAGCGACGGTATCAGACGTCACTCTGCTCGATAACGCATTGCGCAAGTTTGGCGAGTTGACGGAACAAGCGACGGGTAAGCATGTACTGACTCGTGAAGGGGCGGGTGCTGCTGGTGGTATGGGCGCGGCCTTGCTCGGGTACACGCCAGCACGTTTGCAACCAGGAATTGAGATTGTGCTTGAAACGGTCAAACTTGCTCAGCATGTTGAGGATGCGGATATCGTATTTACAGGCGAGGGTCGAATCGATCATCAAACCGCACATGGCAAAACGCCGATGGGCGTTGCTCAGGTGGCTAAGCAGTGTAATTTACCAGTCATTGCATTAGCAGGCTGTGTGGGCGACAACTATCAGGCGGTTTATGAGTGCGGCATTGATGCGGTGTTTGCTTGTGTACCAAGGGCGATGAGCTTACCTGAGGCCATGAAAGAGGCCGACGTCAACGTTGCTAATTTAGCCGAAAACGTCGCGAGAATGTGGCAAATTAAGTCGCACTGAAGGCGATGACGATATGAAAAACTCCACCTTTGCGTGGAGTTTTTTGTTGTTACCTGTTTGCGTGTGTCGGCATAAGTTCATTTAGTAAGAGCGAGTTAACAGGCATGCTTTGCTATCAATTTTGCCAGTGTTTGCATCGCGTGACTCCAATCGGTTTCATGACCAAAGTTTGCCACGCTGAGGCGTACGCAATGCCGATATTGCCCTTGAGTGCCAAATACGGTGCCGGGAAGTAGGCTGATTCTGTGCTTATTGCATGCTTGATACAACGCATAGCTGTCCGTGTCTTCGGGCAGTCGCAACCAAAGCAAGAACGAACCTTGCACGGCGTTGATCTGGTATCGATTTTTTAGAGGTTCGTATTCATCCAAGTATTGATGAAGCATCTGGATAAATCGGCGCATGTTGTTTTGATAAACCCGACCCATTCGCGCAGTATGCGTTCGATACTTGCCTGACGTTAGAAACGTTGCCACGGCGGATTGCATCAGGTTCAAACTGCCCATGTTCTCACACAGTAGATATTGCTCAATTTGATCTCGATATCGCCCCGCCAACATCCAACCAATTCTCAAACGCGAATCGAGCGTTTTGGATAACGAATTCACGTAAATTACGCGTTGCTTGTCATCGAGCAATCTCAAGCTTGGTAACGGCTTGTCATAGCTTAACCCGCCAAACACATCGTCTTCGATAATAGGAATATTGCCAGATGCCAAGAGCAATCGCTGGCGCTTTTCTAGCGGCATCATGGCACCAGTTGGATTGGTGAAGTTTGGCGTTACGATGATCGCTTTTATGTCCCATGTCGCCATTGCTTTTGCTAAGGCTTCGGGGTACATGCCGTCGCGCGGGCAACTCGGAATTTCCACCGCTTTGAGGCCGAGTGATTCGAGCATCAATAAGTTGCCAAAATAGCAAGGGGACTCCACCGCGACGATATCGCCTTTTTGTGTCGTTGCGCGCAGCGCTAGGCTAATGGCTTGTTGCGCGCCGTGCGTCACCATGATCTCATCCAACTTGGCTGGCGTGCCCAAATCTTGTGTGATTTTCGCCAGTTGTTTGATTAAGAGGTGATCACCGGGGGGTAATTGGTAATGGCTCGGTACATGCGTTTGCTGGCGGCTGTGGCGGCCGATCTCGGCGTACAAGCTTTTGATCGCGGGGGAGTCAATGTTTGGGTGGGCAGAACCGGTAGGCAAACGCTCTTGGTATTCAGGATAAGTAAGGATTTCTTTGCAGATCGAGAGCAAATCCACGCGAGTCGGATCCGGAATTGAGCGAGAGGTCGGCAAGGCGACTTTAACTCGATAACCCGATTTGGGTACCGAGTAAACCAAGTTTTGTGCTTCCAGCTCTTGATACGCACGAATCACTGTATTTTTACTGACGTTTAATTCTTGGCTCAACGAGCGAATGGAGGGCAGTCGATCATCCGCCTGATAAACGCCACCATTGATGGCTTGTTTGAGGTGTTTTTCCACCACGAGGTACTTATTCCCTTCACCGCTTCCCAATAAATCTGTACCCATAAAAACACTTCCATCTGTCACTTTTTGAAAATACTGTACCTAATTACATTAGCAGTATCTCAAAACATAAAACAAGCGTGAGTGAGGCGATCATGTTAATCCGAGCCATCCCTTTTGTATTTGTCATCCTTTGGGCTTCTGGATTCGTTGGTGCGCGTTTTGGTTTGCAATATGCCGAGCCAGCGACACTACTTTCTATCCGTATGGCATTCAATGTCTTATTGTTTTTGGTTCTTGTAGCGGTATTGCGTAGAAGGTTGCCGACAGGAAAAGATTTTTGGCACAGCTGTGTGGTTGGTGCGTTGATCCACGGTTTCTATCTGGGCGGTACTTATTTCGCTATCGCCTTGGGTATGCCTGCTGGGTTGAGTTCGTTGCTGGTGGGTATTCAACCGATTTTAACCGCGGCTTTGCTGGTGGCGTTTGTTCGTGAGGAGTTTAAGCCCTCGCAATGGCTGGGTTTGGCTCTTGGTTTTGTCGGTATCGCTATGGTGTTGATGGGCAAAATGGAGTGGCAATCCGAGCAGCATAAAGTGTTGGCCATTGGTTTGTGTTTGTTGGCTTTGGTTGGTATCACGCTAGGGACACTTTATCAGAAAAAACATTGCCAAAAAGTGGATATGGTGGGTGGTGCGACGGTGCAATATTTGGCCGCGCTCGTCATGTTTCTGCCCGTTGCGATGCAGTTTGAAACCATGCAAGTGCAGTGGGAACTGGAGTTTATTTTGACCGTGTTGTGGTTGGTCGTCGTGCTCTCTTGTGTAGCTATTCTACTGCTGCTGTACATGGTTAAGAACGGTGCTGCATCGAGCGTAGCTTCTGTATTCTACCTGGTGCCGCCAACGACGGCGATTCAGGCTTGGCTCGCGTTTGGAGAGTCATTTGATTGGATGGGGATTTCTGGTTTCGTACTGGCAGCTACGGCGGTGTATTTGGTGGTTAAAAAGCCGGATCTGACGATAAAGAAATCGATTCAAACAGAATATACCTAAATTGGGTAGGGACATTTGCGTATCAGTGGGTACAATCTGCTTCATCTTAATCCGTGGAGCAGAATGATGAAGGTAAAGCCAGATCGAATGACCGCCATGCGTAGCATCATCGAGCAAGTAAAAGCGGAACTACCAATTTATGAACCAGAAACGTTTGTATGTGGACCAGAAGGGCAGTGCATTGGCTGTCCGAAGAAATTGTTGGAAATGGTCGATTCAGAAGTCACTTATTGGGAGTCAGCCATGGAGCGCGGCATTGTTCCGCAGTTCGATGAGATTCGTCGTTTTGGCAAAATGTGCACGAATGTTCGTCGTGGTCTGGTGCGAAATAATGTGCCTTTACTCAGTAACTAGAGAGTAAAAACCGTCTAATATCTGACACATAGCGTCGTTTTGTTACACTGCTCTTTGGCTGCTGTTCTCAAGTTTGAGTGGTGTTTGTCTCTTCTTACCCCTTAAGCCTTTAATCGTAAGAAATTGGCGATATATTGGCTCGGTCTCACATGGATGTGGGGCTATTGTCTTGGGCTAGTTGAGATAAGAAACGTGAAATCAAAGGGATTTACGCTGATGGAAATCACCATAGTGCTTACCACTTTGGCTTTCATCGCATTAGCTGCTTTACCAGTATTACTCGATATTCATCGCCAAGCATACGCTGCGATGCTGCACAGTTCTCAGTCTTCTTTGGGTACGGCTCTCAAATTCTTTCATGCTCAATCAGTGATTGATAACGCTTACGGCCAAGAGCACGTTCACTACATTGACCGACATGTCAAAACACGCAAAGGCATGCCAGAAGCGAGTGCCGATAGTATTCGAGCTTTGTTAGAAATCGATCTACCAGCCAGAGGTTATTCGAAAATTGACGTGCCGTGCAAAGGCAGTGATTTTTGCATCATCGGTCAGCAGCACCCAAACAGTGCTCATTTTGTCGCTATTCCTGATTATCAGTTCTTAGATAAATCGGGTGTTGATCGCGTGGTGTACATTTGGCCGCAAGGTTACACACTGGCAGAAGAGGCATGCTATTTCTACTACGTGAATCAAGCCTCTAACGATTCAATTGTTCGAGGGCATGTGACGCAAGGGTGTTAACCCCGAATAAGTGTTGCGAACAACGGTTATCGTGAGTCTACAAATCTGGGCTTTTCGAACGGCTTTGCGCTTTATACAATATCATTTTTTGACTCATCAAGACTTTACCATTTGGCAAGGTCACTTCCCCAAGTTCCCCCTGATGTTCAAATCCAAACCGTTCATACAAAGCAATCGCTGGTGTGTTGGTTGTGTATACGTAGAGTGCGATTTGGTCGTAACCAAATTCCCAACCACGTGCGATCGCGACAGCCAACAGTTTTCGCCCCAATCCTTTGCCTCGGTAGTTTTTGTCGATGTGAATACCAAGAATACCGACGCGAAGGCGTTGCTCTCTTTCGTAACCGCACATCTCAGCTGGGTAGATTTCAACACTACCGATAAGTTTTTGGCGGTCAAACGCGACAAACTGAGGGATGGACTCGTTTTCCACACGTTGCAGGATTCTGCGAAGCGTTGCGTTATCGGGTGCTGGAGAAATCAAAAATTCCCCTTCGGAGTACACTCGATTCCACAGCGCGGTGAAGCGCGCGATATCGCTCACCTTGATGGATCTGATTTGCATTCATCTTCCTTGATTAGTGCAGGTTAGTAACGGTTAGGGGATAAGCTCAGATAAACAACGAATTTGGTTAGGAATGGCTTCGGCTGGTGCATCAGCGCCCGTTGGGTTAAACCAAATTGTGTTTACGCCCGCTTTCATCGCAGGGTAAATATCTTTGTGAGGTAAATCGCCAACCATGGTTATTCCACTCACGTTAACCCCTAACTGTTTTGCGATGGCGAGATAAAACTCAGGTTGGTTTTTAGCGATGCCGAGGTTGGCAAAACAAAAATAGTCATTTAAGTATTGGTCTAAGTCGACGCGAACAAATGCACGCTGAACCTCTTCCATGTTGGAATCAGATGCACTGGTCGCAATGTAGATGGGATGATTTTGGGAAAGTATTGCCAGTGTTTCTCTGGCTTGAGGAACTGCTTCTACGTGTTCCCAATCGCACATTTTTCCTTGTGCCTCAGGGAAATCTACCATCAAGGTGTTCCCCCAATCGAAAAGATAAATCATGTTCGAATCTCCTTATCCGCACATCATATCGTCTTTTTCTAAAATTAGGGGGTAAATTGCATCGATAAATACGATTTAGGTGGGTTTAGTCGTGAAAAGCGCTTAATTGTCGTTATCGTTACAAATGTTTCAGCATAATGCGTGAGTTAGTTTTAAAACCTTGATTATCGTAAAAGCGCTGTGCTGGCTGATTGAATTCCATCACTTCCAATCGAATTTGTGTGGCATTGGCGTCGCGCGCCCATTGCTCACAGGCTAGGAGCAGTTGGCGGCCGATTCCTTGCTGCTTTTGCGCTTCATCGACAACAATTGTTCCCACGCGACAAATTGGGTCTTTGATCAGAAAACTGACGGTGTCGTTTTGGGTGATCATCGCGGTTAAGAAGCCGAGAATTTGCTGTTCGCGTTCGGCAATCAAAAAGAGTCGCTCTTTGTTCTCTAGTGCTTGTGCAAGAAATTCTCGATCAGCTTCTGATGGCGCAACAAAGGCTTCTGGCGCATTCGCAAAATGCAGTGAATTAATTTGAAAATTAAGCTGAAAAATTTCGTCTAAATCATCGGGAATCGCTTGTCGGATATGGACTTGCATTCTATCTGCCCCCTGCAATATCGATAAATGATCCTGTGATATAAGAGGCTTCGTCACTTAATAGCCAAGCGATCGCATTTGCCACTTCTTCTACCGTGCCACCGCGTTTAAGAGGAATTTGAGGGCTGAGTCTATCTACTCGGTTTGGTTCTCCGCCGTCGGCATGCATATCAGTGTAAATGAAACAGGTCGAACGCCATTGACGCGAATATTGCGCTCTGCCAACTCTAGCGAGAGCCCTTTAGTTAAGGTATCCATCGCGCCTTTTGATGTGGCGTAATCGACATACTCAAATGGCGCGCCTGAGCGCGACGCTCCAGAGGAGACATTCACAATTGCACCGCCTGCACTGAATCGCTTCGCCGCTTCTCGACAGCAGAGAAAACAGCTATTCACATTGGTGTTCATTACTTTCTGAAAGCGTTCCAAGCTGATTTCTGACAAAGGCGATTGAGTAAATAGGATGCCAACGTTGTTGACCAAGTGCGTCACTGCACCAAATTCACGTTCTGTTTCATCAAACAAGGAGAGCACTTGCTTCTCATCGGCTACGTCTGCGGCGATGGCAATCGCTTTGCCACCGTTTGCTTGTATTTCTGCCACAACTTGGTCGGCGGCCTCTTGCTGAGTGCGGTAATTAACGCAAACGCGATAGCCTTGCTCGGCCAGCTTTTTCGCCGCTGCGGCTCCAATGCCTCGGCTTGCGCCGGTAATGATGACTACTTTATTCAAAATACGTCCTTATTTTTGTAGTGAGTAGATTTTATCGGCGTAGGGTTTGCCACCAATTTGGTATGCGTCTGGAATGACCTCAATGAGTTCGAAACCACATTTTATCAGGACACGCTCTGACGCAATATTGCCTTCAGTGACCGTCGCGGAAAAGTGGTTGATGTTATGTGTCGAGGTTGCCCAGTATAGAAGCGCTTGAAGAGTTTCTGTTCCAAACTGTTGGCCATGAAATTCCGGCAAAAGTAAGTAACCTACCTCTGCCTTACCGTTTTCAATAGCAAAGCCAGTGATGCCGATGGGTTGTTCAGATTGCTTATCGAGTATTACAAGGCAAAGCCAATGCTGGCTATTTGGGGTCCATGGTAATAATCGCGAAGCAAATTTTTCTCTTATTTCTGTTTCGCTGGGACGATCGAAACAGAGCGCAATAACCTCTTGTTCGGAGAGTAATCGTTGAAAGAGTTCCCAGTCACTGGCTTTGATGGGTCTTAATTGGCTTCTGTGCGTCTCGATATAAACTGACATGCGTGTCCTTACTGCATCAATGTGGAGATTCAGTCTCTCATTCTCTTATCTGTTTAATCAAATAGTTGCATTCATAAAAGTGATTTATGTGGTGAATGGTTGGCTAGGTAATGGATTATTGCCATATATTCATCTTTGAGATGTAAATAACAAAATTTCATACTTGAGGCATACAGAGCAACACGGAAATGATGTGGATCAAGAGAGGACTACCCATAAAGTAGTAACTTGCGACCTATAATTACATTTTATTTGGAAGTGTTGCTAATTATGTCAATAAAAAAACGATATGTTGCACTGCTGGTTGCTGCCGGCATTGGTGTGGGCTGGTTAACTTTGGGGGGGAGTGCGGCAGTAATGCATTATACCTCAGATACTGAATTTTGTCTCTCGTGCCACTCTATGGAAACCCCTTACAAAGAGTACCAAGGCTCAGTGCACTTCAGTAATGCGAAAGGCATTCGCGCGGAATGTTCTGACTGTCATATTCCTCAAGAACCAATGGATTACCTGATCACCAAAATTCGCGCGTCGAAAGACATCTACCATGAATTTGTGACAGGTAAGATCGACACGCCAGAGAAATATGAAGCACATCGTAAAGATATGGCTGAAACGGTATGGGCTCAGTTCCGTGAAAATGATTCAGCGACGTGTCGTTCGTGTCATGATTTCGATGCAATGGAAGAGTTTGAGCAATCACGTGATGCGGCGAAGATGCACGCTTACGCGAAAGCAAACGATCAAACGTGTATCGATTGTCATAAAGGTGTGGCGCACTTTGCACCAGAAGCAGAGCTAGACAGCAAGGCATTTGAAACGTTGATGAGCTTCACCACAAAAACATCACCTAATGCCAAGGTTGTTTACCCTGTGACTGAAATCGCAATGGGTGAGATGGGTAAAATTAACCCAACGACGAAGTTGGAAGTAATCAGCTCTGAAGGCGACAACCGCACTGTTAAGTTGAACGCATTCCAAATGAAAGGCGCAGAGCAAGTGCTTTACATGGGAGAAGGTCAACGTGCCATCGTTGCAACGCTAACAGAGCAAGGCCAACAAGCGCTTGAAACTGGTGAATTTGAGGCAGATGTTTACGGCAACGAATGGCGCGCGGTTTCTCTAACTGGCGCTATTGATTCTCCAGTTGTAGACACGCTTGAACCCGTATGGTCATACGCAGAAGAGTTGGACAACGTTTACTGTGCAACTTGTCACGCGAAAATTCCTTCAAATCACTTCACAGTGAATGCATGGGGACCGGTAGCGAAAAGTATGGGTGATCGAACTGATATTTCAGCCGAGAACCTAGAAATTCTAACCAAGTTCTTCCAGCACCACGCGAAAGATGTGGTTGGTCACTAACGATAAATAGAAGGATAAGATTATGACTAATATGACCCGTCGCGGATTTCTAAAAGGCACTGGTATGGCGGCTGGTGCAATGGCATTCACTTCATTTGCACCTATGTCTGTTGCGTCTTCTAATGCTCGCGGCAAAGGCATTCTAACGGCGGGCCGCATGGGCCCAATGCTGTGTGAAGTACAAGATGGTAAGTTGGTTTCGACCACCAATGCTCTGCCTCAAACGGTACCAAATAGCCTACAAAGCACCGGTCCTGACCAAGTGCACACTAAAGCGCGTGTTAAGTACCCAATGGTACGTAAAGGCTACTTGGCAAACCCATCGGCTCCCGAAGGCGTTCGTGGCAGCGATGAATTTGTACGCGTGTCTTGGGATGAGGCTTACAAGCTGATCCACGAACAGCACATGCGCATTCGTAACGAATATGGCCCGGCTTCTGTATTTGCAGGCTCTTACGGCTGGCGTTCAAGTGGCGTGCTGCACAAAGCACAAACCTTGCTGCAACGTTACATGAGCATGGCGGGTGGCTATTCAGGCCACTTGGGTGACTACTCAACTGGCGCTGCACAGATCATCATGCCGCACGTTGTGGGCTCTATCGAAGTGTACGAGCAACAAACCACGTACCCAGTGGTACTAGAGCACAGCGATGTGGTTGTGCTTTGGGGCTTAAACCCGATCAACACTCTAAAAATCGCGTGGAGCTCAACAGACTGTGCTGGTCTTGAGTTCTTCCATCAGTTGAAAAAATCAGGCAAGACGGTTATCGCTATTGACCCTATTCGTTCTGAAACCATCGAGTTCTTTGGTGAGAATGCGGAGTGGATTGCTCCTCACCCAATGACCGACGTGGCAATGATGATGGGTATCGCACACACCTTAGTGAAACAAGGTAAGCACGATAAAGCCTTCCTCGATAAATACACCGCAGGTTACGACAAGTTTGAAGCGTACCTGATGGGCGAAGAAGACGGCGTAGAAAAATCAGCAGAATGGGCATCACAAATCTGTGGCGTACCTGCGAAGCAACTTGAGCTACTGGCTGACATCTTCAGTAAAAACCGCACCATGCTGATGGCGGGTTGGGGTATGCAGCGCCAACAATACGGTGAGCAGCGTCACTGGATGCTGGTTACACTGGCAACGATGTTGGGTCAAATCGGTTTACCGGGCGGTGGTTTTGGTTTCTCTTACCACTACTCAAACGGTGGTAACCCTGCTCGTGATGCTGGCGTACTTCCTGCGATTTCGGCATCGCTGGGTGGCGGCTCTTCTGCGGGGAACGACTGGGCGGTGTCTGGCGCGGTGCAAAGCTTCCCTGTGGCGCGTATCGTCGAGGCGTTGGAAAACCCAGGTCAATCCTACCATCATAACGGTCATGAACTGACGTTCCCGGACATCAAGATGATTTGGTGGGCAGGTGGTGCGAACTTTACTCACCACCAAGACACCAACCGTCTGATCAAAGCGTGGCAAAAGCCTGAGCTGATCGTGATTTCAGAGCCTTACTGGACGGCGGCTGCGAAGCACGCGGACATTGTTCTGCCAATCACCACATCGTTCGAGCGTAACGACTTAACGATGACGGGTGACTACAGTAACCAACACTTGGTGCCAATGAAGCAAGTGGTTGAGCCGCAAGGTGAAGCGCGTAATGACTTCGATGTATTCGCGGACATGGCAGAGATGCTAGCTCCGGGTGGCCGTGACGTATACACCGAAGGCAAAACCGAAATGGAATGGCTGTACGGCTTCTACAAGGCGGCGCAACAAGGTGGCCGTGGCTCTCGCGTAGCAATGCCGAACTTCAGCAAGTTCTGGGAAGATAACCAACTGATCGAGATGAAGTGGAACGAGAAGAACGCACAGTTTGTTCGTTACGCAGATTTCCGTGAAGACCCGATCATGAATCCACTCGGTACACCAAGTGGTAAGATCGAAATCTTCTCGAAAACCATTGAAGGTTATCAGTTGGAAGACTGTCCTCCACATCCAACGTGGATGGCACCAACCGAGTACACGGGTACTGCGAAAGATGGCGAGTTGCAGCTAATGACCGCGCATGCAGCGCATCGTCTACACAGCCAATTCAACTACGCGAAGATTCGCGAAGAGTACGCAATTGCAAACCGTGAACCTATTTGGATTCACCCTGAAGATGCGAAAGCGCGTGGTATTAAAACGGGCGATCTAGTTCGTGCGTTTAACAACCGTGGCCAAGTATTGGTTGGTGCAGAAGTGACTGACCGAATCAAGCAAGGTTCAGTGTGTATTCATGAAGGCGGTTGGCCGGATTTGGATCCTAAAACCGGCATTTGTAAGAACGGCGGTTGTAACGTGTTAACGTTGGATATTCCGACCTCTCGACTTGCAAACGGCTGTGCGGCGAACTCGGCACTGGTTCGTATTGAAAAATACACTGGCCCAGAATTAGAACTAACAGCGTTTGAACCACCAAGAAATGGCTAGAAAAAAGTAGCGATTGAAAGCAAGAAGCCAGCGAATCGCTGGCTTCTTTTTATCTAGTCATCGTTCACATTAGCGCGAAGCGAGAGAAACAAACGGCATCTGTTTCTTAATCTGAAATGTCGGGAGTAAAGTAAATACAATCGCGACAAACAAGACCGAGCCTATTAAATCTTCAGGGCGATGCATGCCCAGCCATAAGCGGCTATATGCGACGCTCATTCCCCACATCCACAATGACAGTGCAGAGATATAGCACTTGTTCTGTAAGAACAAACCACCAAAGAAAGCCAAACAAATCGAAACGAAAATCGTATGGCCGGATGGGAAAGAATAGTCTTTCTCGCCTTGCCAATGGCGCGTTCGCCAATCACTGACGTGTTCAGAAATCTGGTTAATTACGTTGGCTTGCTGCTTTGTATCCAACTGATAAAACGTTTCTGGTGTTTCAATCAATTGTTCTGCTGCGAGCAATTCCGTGTATGGGCGCGGGCTTTCTGTCATCAGTTTTAGCCCCGTTTTGCTGGCAAAGCCAATCACAAGTAACAACCCTAACATTGAGAGTTTTTGCATCCACTCAATGCGACATGGTTTAAAGCGAAATAAAGAAAGCAGTAGTAGTGTTAACGTAATTAAAAAGCCTTTGCTACCAGCAGAATCTGTGAGCAAAGTAAAAGTAATACCCAGACTTTCAGGCACCTGTGAGGTGAGATCGTGATAAGAGCCAAACAGCGACATTGGGATGATGCCAAGAACAAACAAGGCGAGCATCATCAATCCATATTTTTTGGTTTTCATTGAGAGCGTTTTGTTTTTATTGAGGGTTATTCAACCACGTGAAAATAAGGGGCTTATCTTACGTTATCTGGCGTGAAAAACTTATCAAGGCTTTGTCAATTTGACGAGAGAATGAAGGTTGAGTGATGAATTGATGACATTTATCCGGAGGGTAAAGGCGCTCATCCTTAAGCGTTGGGGTCTTAATCCATCAGAGAAAGTAAGTACTCTGCTGCTTTGGTTGGGTTTTCTGCATGACAAATGGCAGAAACCAAAGCCAAACCATGTACACCTGTCGCACTCAGAACAGGAATGTTGGTTTCGTTGATGCCACCAATAGCGACGATTGGTAAGGACGTGGTGTTCAGCGCCATTTTTAAACCTTCTATACCCCAGTGTTTTTTGGTGTTGGTTTTGGTTGGCGTAGCGAAGATGGCACTCAAGCCGATGTAATCAATCGGCAGAGAGTCTGCTTCTGCCAGCTGATCTTCAGTCTCAATTGATAAGCCGAGGATCTTGTTTGGGCCAATCAATTGACGAGCGATCTCTGCTGGCATGTCTGACTGCCCGAGGTGAACCCCATCGGCATCGACGGCAAGGGCAACATCAACACGATCATTGATGATTAACGGGACGCCATTGCCTTCAAGGATAGTCTTTACGGCTTGAGCTCGTTCGATAAACGCACGCACATCGCCGTGTTTTTCGCGGACTTGTACCATGGTGACCCCACCTTCTACCGCCTTTCTTACAACGTGTTTGAGAGTGGATAAATCTTGTTGGTCGTCGGTGACCAAATACAAACGATAGGCGTTCATTATGTTTCCTTTTGCCTCCCACTGTCTTTGGAGTGAGAGGCGTTTAAAGCATTGAGAAGCGAATTATCTCACTTGTAATGTAAGACGTGTTGCAAGTGTTTCTTCATCCAGTTGGTAAAGCTCATCCAAAAGATGCATTTGCAAGCTACCTGGCCCTCGCGCTTGCTCAGCCGCAATTTCACCCACAACGCCCAGTACCGCCGCCGCAGCAAGTCCGGAGTGATCACCAACAGCAGCGAAAGCACCCGTCAGTGCCGTGAGCGTACAGCCCATTCCGGTTACGTAAGGCATCATCTCGTGACCATTATTCAACTGGACGGTTTGCTCTTTCGTGACGATGTAATCAGTCTCGCCAGAAATCACTACACTTGCACCATACTCTGCGACTAAGAAGTTGGCTGCGCCAAGTGCTGCGTCGCTGCTGTCTAACGCATCGACGCCTTTGCTTTGTGCTTGCTCGCCAGCGAGTGCAATGATTTCTGAAGCGTTACCTCGGATGATGAGTTTGTTTGCAAGGCGGGCTATTTCGCGCGAGATTTCGGTGCGCAGTGAACTTGCGCCGCAACCGACAGGGTCGAGCACAACGATTTTACCGTTCGAGTTGGCTTGCTCGACGGCATAGCTCATGCGCGGCGTCCAAACGCTGTCTAGGGTGCCGATGTTGATCACCAAAGCGCCAGCAAACGACATCATTTCTGCCATTTCTTGCTTTGAATGCGCCATGATTGGAGAAGCGCCGATCGCTAATAGTGCGTTTGCTGTGTTATTCATCACCACGTAGTTAGTGATGTTGACGACTAACGGCTTTTGCTGGCGTACTGCGGTTAATGCTTGGGTGATTTGTTCAATTAACATGAGACTCTCCGATTAATCTTGCTGAGCGTTCAGACCTTGTTGCCAGAATGCTACTTCCATACGCGTTGCGGTTTTGAATACCTGAATCAGGTTTTGACCGCGCTGGCTGTTGATATCAATTTCTGCTAGCAACTGATTAAAGTGTTCTGCCCCTTTTGCGACACCAGATTGGAATTCCTCACCACCGTAGAGGTTGATCCAACTTGCGTATGGGTTGCCTTCGATTACGGTCTTTTCATCTTCAATCAGCACCTTACCGATTACGGCATAACCGATGGAGCATGGCGCTAGTGCCGCGTATAGATCAACAAGATCGCCCGTCATGCCAGCATCTAATACGTAACGGGTGTAAGCCACAGTGCCGAAATCTTCTGGCTCGTTTTCTAAGTCGGATTCTGTCAGTCCCCATTGCTCACAGTAAGTCACGTGGTGGGCGATTTCAGAATCGAGCAATGCGTGTACGCTTGGTAGGGCACGGCGCATGTCATCCAAAGTACGTGCTTTGTAGATCGCTAATGCGTAAGCTCGTGCGTACTGCTTTAGGAAAAGAAAATCCTGCTTTAGGTAATGCAGAAAACAAGGCTGAGCCAGAGTGCCTTGCGCCAATTGCTGCACGAAAGCATGCTCAGTGTATTCTTGCCAATCTTGGCGGCAAGCGTCGATCAAATCTTGGTATTTCATTATGAGTATCTCGTTATCAAAAGACCCTAGGCTTAGATCCTAAGGTCAGTAGAATTAGTCAAAGCTCGGTACGTAATCTTTCGCTTTTGGCAGTGTTTCGATGATGTTTTGTGAATACATGAACTGCGCATAATCATCGTAGCGTTTCAGATCTACTGCGGATGGACGAAGAGCGAAACGAGTTAGCGTGTCGTTCCAAGCGCGTTGGTTAAGCTCGTTGTTGAGCGTGTCTGGTGAATAAGCCACGAACTCTTTCCACGACTCTTTTGGATGGTTAACGATGTAAGTGGTCGCTTGCTCTAGTGCTTTGTTGAATGCCTTGATGGCTTCTTTGTCGTAGGTTTTTGCATTGGCTACGAAGACCAACTCGTCATACGCTGGCACGCCGTGTTCTTCAGGGAAGAAGGCCTTAGCTTTATAACCTTCTAGTGCAAGTTGGTTGGTTTCGAAGTTACGTAGACCGCCCCAAATCGCATCCACCTTGCCAGACGCAAGAGACGAAGACAGCGCCCAGCCTACGTTGATGATTTGTACGTCAGAAAACTTCACGCTCTCTTGAGCGAGCATGGTGCCGATTGTCGCTTCTTCGTTGCCTGCGATCGCAATACCGATCTTCTTGCCTTTTAAGTCGCCAAGGTTTTCATTCTTACCGTTGTCCAACACCATCAGCGTGTTGAGTGGCGTAGCAATCAAAGTCGCAGAGCGGATTAGTGGCAAACCAGCCGCGACATCGATAGTTAGGCTTGGTTGGTAAGAAATCGCCATGTCGACTTTACCCGCCGCGACCAACTTAGGTGGCGTGCTTGGATCTGCTGGCTCTTGAATGTTGACCTTCAAACCTTGTTCTTTGAAGTAACCACGTTCTTTGGCAATAACGATAGGACCATGGTTTGGATTGACGAACCAATCCAACATCAGTGTCATCTCTTTTTCAGCTGCAAGCACGTTGGTTGATACCACTGAAGCGAGTAGAGCAGCAGCGCTCATAAGTTTGTTTTTATTCACGGGGTTCTTCCTTTTCTTTCCCAATTTTCTTTGGTTATTTTCTGTAATTACTTGCTTTCCCAAGGGATGGCTTTTTTCAATAATTTATCGGTGATGAAGTAGAGTGAGATAGACAGCACGGCGAGGATAAACAGCGCCGCAAACATCTCGTCAATGATCATGCGAGCGTTAGCTTGGAGCATCAGATAACCCAAGCCTTCACTTGAACCTACCCACTCACCGACCACTGCTCCAATTGGCGCAATAACGACGGCAACACGAATACCTGAAGCTAAAGTTGGTAGGGCGGCTGGCAATTGAATATGACGGAGTAACTGCCATTTAGACGCACCCATGGTCTTGGCAAGGTCGAGGTAACCTGTTGGTGTATTGCGCAAGCCGTCGTAGCAACATGTCGTGACGGGGAAAAAGATGATGATTGCCGCCATGACGACTTTCGATGCAATGCCGTAACCCAGCCAAAGCATCAGTACTGGCGCGATGGCGAACACGGGGATCGCTTGGCTAGCAATTAGAATGGGCAGTAACCAACGCTTCAGCGGTTCGAACATCAGCATTTGCAATGCGAACAGCAAACCCATTGATAATCCAAGCGCCAAGCCAAGTAAAATCTCTTGCGCGGTAACCCAAGTATGTTTGAGCAGGACATCGTAACGAGTGACCAATCTATCCAGCACTTCAATTGGTGAAGGTAAGATGAAGCTTGGCATGTCGAATACCACCACGACCAACTGCCACAATCCCAAGATCACCGCTGTGCTAATGACCAAGCGCAGAGCCGGATGGGTCACGCGTTCTTTTTTACTAATGCGTGACGAAACGGAGTTGTACTGAGTCATATCACTCATAGTCTTTCTCCAGTTGATCCAAAATCGCCTGTTGTAGCACTGCGCACTCTCCATCGAGAACTCTTGGAGGCTTGGAATCCGGAACAACCAAGTGCTGAGCTTGCGCAGGTGTGCCTTGCAACACATAGAGTTGGTGAGCTAATCGCACCGCTTCTTGTGGGTCGTGGGTAATAAGAACAACCGTCTTGTCTTTCAGTACTTCGGCAGACAAGGTTTGCAACTTATGGCGAGTCACCGCGTCCAATGCAGAGAAAGGCTCATCCATCAGAACCAGAGGCTTGTCTTGCATCAGAGTGCGAGCAAGGGCAACACGCTGTCTCATGCCGCCAGAGAGCTGAGCTGGCTTAGCATCCGCGTAATCGGCGAGTTCCACTTGGTTTAGTAAAGCCAGTGCACGTTGTTTATTTTTCTCTGGTGCTTGCTCTTGAGAAAATCGAGAACTGAGGCAGACGTTGTCTAACACATTCAACCACGGTAGCAATAAATCCTGCTGAGCCATGTAAGCGATACGGTCATGCAGTGCAGCGCCATCCGTTGTGATGAGTTCGCCATGCCAGTCAACTTGGTCATCCAGCAGGCCAGCTAAGTAACGCAATATTGTGGTTTTCCCGCAGCCACTTCGTCCGAGTAATACCGTCCATTTACCGACGGGAATGGTCATGTTCATTCCTGCTAAAGTCGGTGTTTGGCTATCTTTGTATCGCAGACTAGCATCGGAAAGCTGAATGCCAATCGCGTTAGCGAACATAAGTATGACCCGCAAAAAAGTGGTTCACAGGGCCATGGCCTTTACCTACATCCAATTCATCAGCGTGTGCGATAGCTTGGCTGATGTACTGCTTACCCAGGTGCACCGCTTTGTGTAGGTTGTTGCCTTGGCCAAGATAAGACGCGATAGCAGAAGACAGCGTGCAGCCTGTGCCATGAGTGTTTTTGGTTGGAAAGCGTTTAGCGCTGATTAACTCGGCACTGTCTTGCATGATAAGCAGATCGTTGCTGTTTTCATTTTCTTCAAGGTGACCGCCTTTGAGCAGAATAGCTTTGGCGCCAAGCGCACGAAGGTCGGTAATCATATCGTTCATTTCAGATTCTGATTGAGGCATTGGCTTACCCGTCAATGCTGCGCCTTCGGGTAGGTTAGGGGTAATGATGTCTGCGAGCGGAATCAATTCTTCTTTTAAAGTGCTGATTGCCGACTGTTCCAGTAATAGATCACCGCTAGTGGCCACCATTACAGGGTCAATCACGAGGTGTTTTGGCTGGTATTGCTTAATTTTGTCTGCAACGACTTTGATGATGTTGGAATCGGCCAGCATGCCCACTTTGACTGCAACGATGTTGAGGTCGGTAAATACTGCATCAAGTTGGCTCTCTACATGGTCGAGAGGAATGGGGAAAATCGCAGAAACGCCTTGGGTATTTTGCGAAGTAATCGCCGTGATTACCGAGCAAGCAAAACTGCCGGTTGCGGACATCGCTTTGATGTCGGCTTGAATACCTGCACCGCCACCACTGTCTGAGCCCGCGATGGTCAATACGATAGGGGTAGGCAAGGCTGGCGTGTGATGTGAATGAGGTTGTGATTGCTGCGTCATGGTCGCTCCTACTACAAGACGTATAGGAACTGACTTTGACCGTTGCAGATAGATCGATTTTTCGATCGCTATCGCTTATCTAAGAGGGGCGACGAAAGGCAAAGTGTGCATAGTTCCCTACGTCAGTGCTAACTGAATCAGGTTCAACGGGTCTCGAATTTCGATCTCAGCCAACACTTGTCGTGTGGCCCCCCGACTATTTCGTTCGGATGATAGCAGGACCATTGCGGAAGGGATACGTTTTTTGAGCGTAATTATAATGAGTATTCAATTATGCGAGGTGAGTGATAAAGTAAGCACCTAAATGGTTTGCTGGGTGGAATTTACTAGTGCAACGCTCTGGTGAATGAGCAGAACCTGGAATATTTAATAAATAATCGTGGTCTCGTTAAGCAAGGATTAGCACAAAACAAGGTTAAAAAACTGTTAAAATTTAACGTGTTGCCAATTTAACTTTGTTGAACTTTTTCACAGTTAATTAGGATGGCTAAGACGATCATCGAGCAAGGAGACTTCATGCTTAATTCTGTAACAGCGAAGTCAGTGATCGATCATGCGCTCTTTTTGGGGGCTGATTTCGCTGAACTATTCGTTGAACATCACCAAACCAACACTGTCCAGATCGCATCTGGTGAAGTGGATAAGGTTAACTCGGGTATCGATTTTGGTATCGGTATTCGTCTTTTTTTCGGTCATAAGGTGCTTTACGGTTACACCAACAGCACAGATGAAGCCGAACTAAAGCGCGTAACCTCGCTGCTTGCTGCAAAAGACAAGCGTGAGCAAATCGCGTCAGCGGGTTCTTTGAATTTGAACCGCTACCCAATCCAACATGGTTGCCGCATGCCACTAAGTAAGGATGCTAACCTAGATTCAAAAATCGCGTTTCTATTGAAAGTTGACCAAGCCGCACGTGCTGAGAGTGAGCATATCAGCCAGTTTATTGGCAGCGTGCTTCAGCGTGAACAACAAGTGTCTATCTTCAACTCAGAAGGTCTACACGTTGACGATACTCGTCATTACATCCGAGTTGCTGGTAATACCGTCGCTCAAAAAGGTAATGAGCAGTCTTCTGGTATGGAAGGTCCTGGCGCTCTTGCTGGTTGGGAATTCAGTGAACAGCTTGATGCCAAAGAGCTAGGTCAAACTATCGCGCAACAAGCGTTGGTAAAACTTGGCGCGGATGCTTGTCCATCGGGTGAAATGCCAGTGGTAATTGGTAACGGCTTTGGCGGCGTAATCTTCCACGAAGCGTGTGGTCACTTGCTAGAAACCACTTCAGTTGCGAAGAAAGCTTCAGTATTCCACGACAAGATGGGCGAAATGGTTGCTCACACCGCGGTGAACGCAGTCGATGATGGCACCATGACCAACGAATGGGGCTCGATTCACGTTGATGATGAAGGTATGAAGACTCAGCGCACTCAGTTGATCAAAGACGGTAAGCTAACCAGCTTTATGGTCGATAAAATGGGTGGCATGAAGACAGGTTACGAACCTACGGGGTCTGGTCGTCGTCAAAACTACAAGTTTGCACCAACCTCGCGTATGCGTAACACCTTTATCGAAGAAGGCGAGCATTCACTTGATGACATGCTGGCAGGCATCGAGCGTGGTATCTATGCGAAGAAGATGGGTGGTGGTTCGGTTCAACCGGGTACGGGTGAGTTTAACTTTGCTGTTCGTGAAGCTTACCTCATTGAAAATGGCAAAATCACCAAACCTCTGAAAACAGCAACGCTGATCAGCACGGGTCCAAAAGTGTTGAAAGAAATCAGCATGGTCGGCAGAGACATGGCGCTTGCGCCGGGCATGTGTGGTTCAGCAAGTGGTTCAGTACCAACAACAGTCGGTCAGCCAACGCTGAAAGTCGATAACATTCTGGTAGGAGGCGGTAACTAATGAGCCAAGAACAACAACTTCTCAATGCGGTTGATTACGTCCTATCAGAAGCAAAACGCCAAGGTGCAGAAGCGGACGTCATTGTAAACCGCAACAGTAGCTTTTCTTTGAAAGCGTACCAAGGAAAGCTGGATGAGTACAAAGTAAGCTCAAGCCAAGTTCTGGGTGTTCGTGTTGTGAAAGATGCGCGCGTTGCGACAAGCTACTCTGAGTCGTTAGAACAACCAAGCTTAGATTTGATGCTGACTAATGCACTGCAAAGCGCTCGTTTTTCCAAGCAAGATGAACATCAGACCATTAGTTGTGTGAACAGCCAAATCACGACTGACGTGGCTGAGATTGCTCAAGAAGACACAACTTCGGTTGATGAAAAAATTGAACTGTCTCTCGCACTTGAGCAAGGCGTAGTGGCTCTGCCTCACGCTTCTAGCGCACCTTACAATGGTTACAGCGATGGCGAAACACAACTGATCATTGCCAATACTCAAGGCACATTGTGTCAACACTTCGAGCGCTCGTTCACTTGTTACGCGTATACCTTGTTTGAAAAAGACGGCAAACAGTCAATGGCGGGTAGAATGTCACTTGGTCGCCGTTTTGATGAGTTGAATCCAGCTCACTGTATAGAAGGTGGCTACAACCTTGCTCGTGATCTTCTGGAAGGCGCTCCGGTTGCGACAGGTAACTACCCTGCTATTTTCCACATCAATGCGCTAGCAAGTTTATTCGGTGCTTTCGGCAGTGCTTTCTCTGGCGTAAGCGCGATGAAAGGCATTACGCCACTGGGTGACAAGCTTGGTCAACGTGTTGCGAGTGATTTAATTACCTTTACTGATACGGCTTACATGCCAAATGGTATGGCAATCGCGAGTTTTGATAGTGAAGGCTTCGCTACTCAAGATAATGTCATGATTGCTAATGGTGAGTTGAAAACCTTGCTACACAACAGCCAGACCGCAAGTTACTTGGGCACAGTCTCGACAGCAAGTGCCGCTCGCGGTGCAAAATCGAGCCTAGACGTATCAGCGAATCACAAAGTGATTGCGACGGGTAACAGCAGTGCGTCAGAAGTAAAAGCGGGTGAGTACCTAGAGTTAGTCGAACTTCAAGGTGTCCATTCTGGTGCGGATGCAGTGAGTGGTGATTTCTCATTTGGCGCGAGTGGTTTCTTGTGCCGTGATGGTAAGCGCATTCAACCAGTTCGTGGGATCACGGTAGCGGGTAACTTCTACAATATGCTGCAAGAAGTTGAGGCAGTAGGTGATACTCAGCTAATTAACGATAGCCGAACTTTCTTCTCGCCAGACGTTCGTTTTGCTCGTTTGAGCATTGGTGGTAAGTAAACTTAGCATTACTATAGAAACAAAAAGAGGACTCAATAGAGTCCTCTTTCATTATCTAGCAACGTGTGCGCGAATAACTAGAATTCGCGTATGTCCAACTCATTGTGGATCAATACTACACACTGAGAAGCGAAAAGCATCTTAGGACCTAAGCTGATCTTCTCTGTGCCAAGGCGCTTTAAGCTGTTAAAAGACTTTTTCGGCATCGGTATATGGTCAGTTAGCAAGAAACATGGATTTTCACCAATTTCTGCATCACGAACAAATTCGCCTTTCTTATCCAGCATATATAGTTGGTGATCTTCTGCCAGTTCTTGTACTAGGCGTTCAAAGCTCACTGTACGAACGGTAATACCAGGTTCGACTTCACGAAGTTGCTCTTTACCCATACCAACCGAAGCATCCAAAGCGCGAGCCACTGCTGCAATCAAGGTTGACTCATGGAAGCCGCCAATGTTGGTGATGTCGTTGGAGCGAATAGTAATGGTGCGTGAGAAATCTTTTGTGCTTTCTAAAACCAAGTGAACAACCACATCTTCACGGTGTGATTGAGCAACGAACATCGTGTTCATCATGGTATGAGCAAGAATCTCTGTATGCGCTTCATTACCAACACCTTCTAACAGTGCTTTGCTGGTGGTTGGCGCCGCGCGAGCTCGTAAAACAAAAGAGCGCATGAATTTAGCCTCTATATAGGAAGAGTGAATGCGCGGAAGTATATACCCAAGCAGGGAAGGGATGCGAGTTTAATAGCAAATGTGAACTTACTTACAAAGCTTCGATTGTGGAGCTGGGTGTGCTGGCTAGAATAGGAGGCAACCCTGTTAGGAGTGGTATATGGAAATCAAACAGATAAATAAAGACATTTATAAAAAGAAAGTAAACCTTGTGATTGGCGGTTTTGTTGCGTTGCTCGCCATCTCCTCTCTTGCCTTTAGTACCTTGTTGATTGTTTTGTTTGGCAACACTGAAGTCGTACCAGAACAATCAACGGGCAATTTCCATTGGAATTTGATTGGTGTCGTTCTCGCAGTTGCAACTTCCCTCTCTTTATTGAATCAAATTAAAACTCGACCATACATGGAAGAAGTGCTGTACGTTTGGAAACTCAAGCAGCTGCACAACAAGATCTTTCGTAAGCTAAAAAGCATTAAAGCAGCCGCGAACAATGGCGATGTAAAAGCGCTGACGATCCTTAAGTTCTACTATACGACTCAAAGTCAGGTGTTTGAGCTAGACAACAACACACTGACGATGAGCAGTGTAAATAAAGAATTGGAGGCTATCGAGCAAATCGAAGCGGCGCAATCAATGAGTCTCGATATCACAGGCTTTGAAGAGTCTTGGCTAGACACATATTGATTGCCTATTTGCTACTTGAAGTTAACAACTGAGTGCTAAAATTAAGCGTTTGAGTGAGATTTAATCATTCGACGCTTTTTTTTGATTTTTTTTCTGAAAAGGGGTTGCCAAGAAAAATCATCTCCCTATAATGCGCCTCCGTTGTCAGGGCAAAGCGGAAACGCAAAAGCGTTTGGCAAGAAGGCGAAAGAAAACTTCTAAAAATTAATTTAAAAAAGTGTTTGACACTGAAAATTAATTCCTTAGAATACGCCTCCGCTTCGATAGCAAAGCTTACGAAGCAAGCTCTTTAACAATATAGACCTATCAATCTGTGTGGGCACTCGTTGATGATAATCCAATTAGAAGCTTCGGCTTCAAATTAGGTTTCAATGAAACGAAGTGACCATTGAATCTTCGGATTCAGCACAGTCAATTCAAACATTACTTTATGTAATGTTCAGTATTCATTGAGCCGAACAAAATCTTAAATTGAAGAGTTTGATCATGGCTCAGATTGAACGCT